>NZ_MPRL01000029.1:0-22500 GCF_002020875.1 Solemya pervernicosa gill symbiont
TCATAGCCTCAGCACCGTAGGGGACAATACGGGTGGTCGGCATACCGACCACACCGGAGATGGCCATCTGGAAATGGAAGCGCTTCCAGTAACCGAGCAACGCCTCGACGTACCCCATCTGACGCACCTTCTGCTCCGGCACACCAAAGTGAACCCAGTCATCGAGCACCCAGCGTTCAATCGCGCTACGCAGGGCGTATTTGCGGTCTTCGGGCATGCCACCACTCTTGTCGATCACCGACTGGCAGATCGAGAGCGGGTGACGCAGGGTGAGCAGGTAGTTGGCGTTAACGCCAATCAGCTCACGGATCAGGTCGAAGTAGTAGACACCTTTCGTGAACTTCTTCGGTACAACCACGCCGTTGCGATAGGCAAGTCGACCATGTTTGCTGAAGTAGATCTCGACCATGGTCAGGTACTCGGCAAACTGCAACAGACCGTTGGTGTGCATATTCGCCTTGCCCTTGAAGGAGAGGTGCGAGAGGTGCGGAAAACCGTCATGCGCCAGGGCGTTATGGACCTTTTTATAGTCGATGTTGGCAGCGCGGAACAGCTGCTTGGTCAGATAAGTACCACCGGTACGTGGAATACCGATAACAAAGAAGAAGCGGAAGCGTGAGATCTCACGCATCTGGTCGATATTGCCGGTGAGCATCTCTTTGAAGAAGCGATAGGAGCGCAGCAGCATCTTGCTACCAATCGGATGACCCACCACAAACTGCGCCTTTTCGCGGATATCCTTAAAGCGCCCATCGTTCCTCGCTAGGCTCTCCCCCTCCTGATAGAACCACTCACCAACATCGTAGTCGCTGTCGGTCAGTGTCGCATGAACAAACTCAATGAACGCCGGTGAGGCCGGCAGCTCCTTGTCGGTCAGGGTTATGGTGACACCCATCTATCTTCTCCCAAAAAATGGGGCGCCTGGTGTACCCACCAGACGCCCTCTATGTATTGTTTATTAGATTCTAACAGCGATTAAAAACGCTGTGAAAAACGGGCATAGAAGGTTGCATCATCTACTAGCGGATCGTTATAGTCGCCAAGTGGCATTGCAACATCAAATCGCAAACGCGAAGTTCCGGCAACCGTTGCTTTCAACTCCATAGACAAACCCGCACTGTGCAACGTCTCATCGACAATCGCACCATCAATCTTTCCATCCACATGGCCGATATCATAGAAAGGTCCAACGGCAAACGACCAGCCCTCGCCTGGGGTGAAGGTGTGTGTGTAGTCAATCGTTGCAGCTGCACCATGTTCGCCCGTCTCTTTCGAGGTTCTAAAACCGCGAACACTGCCATAACCACCTATGGAGAAGAGGTCTGATGAGAGAGTAATCTCATCTGCATACTGGCCATACGCAAAGACATTGATCCGGTCCTTAGGTGTCGGGATAAATGCCAAATAGACACTAGGCTGGAAAATGATTGCTTCAGGATCTCCCGCAAATCTCGATGCGTCAGCCTCATAACGCTCATCCCCACCCAGACCATCTAGACCCGCATTAACTCGCGCACCAAGATGGAATGCGGCACGAGCTGATCTATGCGTGTAACCCAGTTCACCATAGAGTTTTCTCAAGCTGTCGTGCGTCTCTTCTATGTCAAATAGGTAGGAGATATGTTCTCTCGCCTCATAGCCGCCACGCACAGTGAACTTATGGCGCATTGTGTTGACTGGAGATGCTTTAAAACCGATACGGAAGCGCTCAGTTTCACCTGATGCCCCTAAGCCTGCTAAATCACCACCGATATCATTATCACTTCCGAAATAGCTCGCCTCGATACTTGTCGTACCCAGCGGTAGAGGCAGATCAGTATTGATATCGTAGCTATAGAAACCGTCTTCGGAATAGCGCAACTTCAATCCGTACTGCTCGCCGATACCGATCAGATTACTCAGATGAAAGATTCCGCCCACGGTTGTCTTTCCGGTCAGCTCACTGCCGTAACTATCCACACTTATCTGCTGATAGTCATCGTAGACATCGGTGACGTTCATAACCAGGTCAGTAGTACCCGCTTTTTTACCGGGTGCAACACTCAATGAACCTTTAACGCCGTGCAGGTCATCAACATTGCGGGTAATCTCTTCAGCATCTCGCTCATTGAAGATATCGCCCGAATCAACCTCATGCATTCTGGCTCGGGCCATAGCGTGACTAACACCCTTACCCTGCAGCCTTATCTCGCCAACCTTGCCCTCGTAGACCTTCACCAACAAAGTTCCAGAAGAAATATTCTGAGGAGGAGTAACTACCTTGACGAGGATATAGCCCTTCTTGAAATAGGCCTTAGCAATCTCATACTTGAGATGAGCCAGATCACTTTTGGTCATCTGACTTCCCAGATAGGGCTGGGCCAGCTCTTCAAGGGCTTTGCTCTTGAAGACCGTATTACCCTGAAAGCTTACTCGACTGACATTGGCAACAACTTCATTACCATTTTCCGGCTCTCTGAAATCGGCAACACCATCGGTAACTTCTGTCGAAGGAGACACCGGGGCCACACGCAACTCATCCTGGGGACGATCCACGACGCCAGGCATACGAGATTCCGCCTGCAGGGTTAGCGGTGCAGCCAAAACCACACCAGACACACCCACCATGCAGAGTTGACGGACCACTTT
Organism: Solemya pervernicosa gill symbiont; assembly: GCF_002020875.1. Lineage (NCBI taxonomy): Bacteria > Pseudomonadati > Pseudomonadota > Gammaproteobacteria > Solemya pervernicosa gill symbiont. The sequence continues at coordinate 2,629 of NZ_MPRL01000029.1, forward strand.
CGACAGAGACATCTGACTCAATTCCACGTTTCTCTCCATGTTATTTTTCACAGGGCATCTCCCGTCTCGCAGGAGAATTTGCTGAAGCGATTACAGAACTCCTCAGCGAGGTTCGGATCGGCAATACCATTATTGAACTGGATCTCACCGTTAGGCCCGATAGATAGAGGCGGCAATTGTCCCATCGGGTCGTACGGCGTCTTAAGTATCACGCCCTGCCAGGTGGATTCGAGAACCAACATATGTTCCCAGTCCTCCGTATAGCCCCAAACCGTATCACCACCATTTGGAGTGATAGTCACTCTGGCACGACTGTCACCTGAGACATCTTCATCTGTTACATGCGTCTGCAGATACGCCGGTGTGGCATCTGCAATGGGGTCGTAACCCAGCAGATAGATATCACCGCCAGTTGTCTGGACTCTGGTATGTGCATCTTCAACAACCTGCTCATCGACTGAGTCAACCATGGTTCTCGCCGTACCCAGCAGGAATACATCGCCATCCGCACTGGTACCAGACGAACCGTTTGTGCCTGCTGCGATATCTGCCAGGGCATACCCATAGCCTCCGACCACGGTATCCTTATCAACGGTAACCTCCACATCGATATCACCCTCGACCTTCACATCGTGCAGAGCGTAGATTGATGCTGTTCCGTAGGCGATCGCCGAATTACTACCCGACTCCGAATCCACATGGGCGCTCACTGCGACATCGTCGTAAATGACCAGGTCACCACTTGCACTGCCTGTTCCCGCAACCGCCGACATATAGGCGTTTGCGAAGACGCTACCATCGTGATTATTCTCAGCAGAGGCCGAGACATCGATATCACCCGTCAGAGTCAGATTCTCATCAGCGGTGAGCACCGCGCCTGCATTAGCACTGGCAGTTGTGAAGGATGCACTGTTGCTATACGCATATGCGTTCCCATCGACTGTCACACCACCCGTGAGCGTGAGATCACCCGTATCGGCACCACCATCAGCATTGGCATACAACATCCCCATACCATATGCACGGGCGTTGGTACCATCGTTGGCTGATGATAGCGCCTCAACAGAGACAGAAGCGCCTGAGTTGAGTATCGTGTTCGCCCCCTCAAGATTGACTACACCGTAGGCAAAGGCTCCGACATATGAGTTCGCGTTATTGCTTACTGAATCGACATCAAGAGTGAGATCAACGACACCTGTTACTTCAACATTACCCTCATCGGCTTCGGTGGTAACAAAGAGCGTGCCGGTCGCACCAGCAATCCCGTTACTTGAACCATCCACATCATTATTGCTGGCTGAAACCACACCACTTGCCAGCAGATCACCGCCTATCAAGATGTCATCCTGAGCGTGAAGCCCCATGACACCGATACCGTAGGCATTTGCAAATGCATCTTCATCGGCCTCGACACTATTACCTCTGGTCTCTGCATCTGCGGACAGCATCGCGTCGCCCCCGATCACAACAGAACCATCAGAGGCTGAAGCCATTCCGATTGCCACCGCGAGGCCATTGGCACCAGCATCGTCACCAATACCGTATGCCATCACTACGTTGTCAGCAGCCGTTGCATCTGCGCCAAACGAGAGATCCCCATCAATAGTTACACCTGTGTCCGCTGTAACAAATCCACGCGAGTATCCGATGGCGCCTGCGTGTGCCGCACCGTATTCACTGTGTATGGTGTTGCTGTTCGCATCCGCCGCTGCAGAGAAGCCCACATCACCAGAGGCGGTCACCGAACCATGCTCGGCCAGTACCAACCCGTAGGCAAGCGCCCCTGCGCCTGCGTTAACAAAATCATCCGCTGAAGCGAAGTTGCTTGAGGCCGCAGCGTCCGCCGTTACCGAGACACCTTCCACTACCACCGAGTTATAAGCCAGGATATTTCCAAAGGCCACTGCCGTCGCTCCAGCAGCCGCATCGTCATCACCGTAGGCCTCATTACCTGTGGCATCCGCCGAGGCCGCAACCTCGAAATCGCCTGTAATAGAGACATTGCCATTACTACTAATAACCGCGCCGTAGGCCACTCCGTATGCCGAAACTATCGCGTCATCTGAGGAGACATAGGCCGAGTTGTTCGATGAATCGGCCTCGGCAGAGATCTCAACATCAGCGCCGATCACTACATCATCGTCTGCGTGGATATACCCATCCGCCCTTGCTACGGCTGATGCGTACGCGTCGCCGTAATCGCTGACATAAACTTCATTGGAGGCCGACTCAGCATCTGCCGCCACCACTACACCGCCGCCTATGACCACGCTGCCGCTATCAGCAGAGACCTGTAGATCTGCGGAGGCCAGGGCATTCACCCCGTAGTCGTTGTTATCGGCACCGTAGCCAGTGCCCCTGTTACCGGATGAGAGCGCAGTGACCACCAACGAGATGTCACTACCGACATCAACGCCTTCCTGCCCCGCGATTCGTGCTGAACCGTAGGCCTGCGCGCCGGCACCGATGTTGAAACCATCGCCGTAAGCCCGGTTATTGCTGGAGACCGCATCAACCGCAACAGCTACGCCTTCACCTACATTCACTGCACCATCACTCGCAAGCAGTTCGATGTAGCCATATGCATCGGCCTCAGCCTGCGCTGTGCCGTCAGACGCTATTGCAACATTGCTTGAGGAGTAGACTGAGCTGACCACCTCAACTCCACCGTCAATGCTCACACCGCTCGCCGCAATCAACGACCCGTTGGCGTTGGCTTCGGCATCCACGTCCGCATTTTGAGTATTGGCGAATCCATAGTTACCCATGCTCTCGCCGATAGCCGACAGGGTCAGATCACCGTAGACGTGGATCTCACCGCTACCACCCTCAACCATCAGGATGGCGTCGGCATCCGCCTCTCCAGAGGCATTCGAACCACTCGTTGCTACCACGCTATTGCTCGATGCCATTGCATCGGCTGTTACGGTTAGATCACCAGCTATCGTTACCCCGTCATCGGCATCGATATCGGCACTTGCGTGCGCATCGGCATTCCCATAGGCATCATCAGAGGCGACAACCAGATTTCCGTAGCTGGTAGCCTCAGCAGACACAGCAACATCGCCCTGCAGGGAAACCGCACCGCTGGAGGCATCAATGTAACCGTAGGCAGATGCCTCGGCACTGCCATAGGCCTCGGAGCCGTCCAGCTGAGAGATGCCATTGCTGGAGGAGACAGCGACCGCAGAGACAGTGAAGTCACCGCCATCGCTCTCTGTACCAAGCGTGACACCATCCTCGCCACTGATCCAGCCGTAGGCATAGGCGTCGCCATCTGCCTCACCATTATCGCCATAGCCTGCAGTCAGACTATTTCCGATCGATTGACCCGAGGCAGAAATAGTGACATCACCACCGATTGAGACAGACCCCGATGATGCCTCAACCAGGCCATATGCCGCCGCCTCGCCACTCGCATCATGACTAGCACCATAGGCCGTCAGGGTATTTGTTGCGCTGAGTCCGGTGGCCGAGATATCGAGATCCCCACCCAGGGTCACACCATCTTCACCATAGATCCAACCATAGGCTGTAGCATCCGCATCAGCATCGAGATCGGAGCCGTAGGCGGAGAGCCCACTGTTACTAATTGTCTGGGCGCTAGCGGTGACAGTAACGGAACCCGCCACATCGACCTCGGCAGCATTTCCGTCAATGTGAGCATACCCCTCGGCACTGGCACTCATATTGACGTTGTTTCCATACTCCAGTGACGCACTATTGGACGATGAAAGGGCCGTTGTGATCACCGTGACTGAACCATCGCCACTTGCACTGCCCAGAGTGACGCCCATCTCACCATCGATATCCCCATAGGCCTCTGCATCGGCATCGAGTATCACCGCACCATAGACGGCATTGGCAGAGTTGAGTTTCGATGTGGCACCAGCCGTAATGGTTAGATCACCTACGCCTGCTACAGCACCGTAGTGTGCGTCGATATAGAGATCCGCATCGGCATCGGCCTTACCGTAGGCATCACTACCACCGGAAATGGTGTTATCCGAAGCGAGCGCCGTGGCCGTGACCGCAATATCAGTCTCTGCGGAGGCCGTACCGATCGTCACATCGCCATAGGCATCAATTGAGCCGTAGGCAATTGCATCGGCCTGGCCATAACCGTAACCCTCTGACGATGAGGCCGAGAGAATGTTTGAAACCGAGCGAGCATCAGCAGAGATCGAGACATCACCGGTGATGGTTACATCACCATAAGCGGACTGGCCGTAAGCTTCGGCCGATGCCTCGGCACCCGCCTCGGCCAATTCATCACCGTAGGCCCTGTTGCTGGTCGCACTTGCGGCTGCGGAGACATTAAAAGCACCATCCTCGGAGCCATTTATCGTTACTCCGTAGTTACCAGCCACATAGCCGTAACCTACGGCGTCGGCATCGGCCGACGCCCTGCCACTATTATCTTCACCGACCGATGCCGTGTTAGCAGTGGCCTTGGCGTCAACTTCTACTGTTACTGTACCGGTGATTGTAACCTCACCCTCATCGGCCTCGATCTCGCCGTAGCCGATCGCATCAGCACTGGCGAAGGCATTGCCATACTCGGAGAAGGCCTTATTACCCGAAGAGAGCGCATCGACACTAACAACCATCCCGCCATCGTGTGCCGCGCTACCCAGCGTGACGCCATCCTCACCGCGAATATCGACACTGCCGTATGCCTCTGCGTCCGCATCTGCATCGACATCTCTACCCAAACTTCCTTGATCAAGCGCTGAGGCAACATTGTTCAAAGACTGCGCATCAACCGTCAGCTCAACCAAACCGTTGATAGAGATCGAACCGTTATCCGCATAGATCTTGTTGTAGCCATATGCATTCGCACTCGCCAGGACCGCTCCATACTCAGAGACGACCGTGTTGTTTGATGAGAGCGCATCGACTGTCACAGAGACACCGGCTTCCGAGGAGGACTCACCGATGGTCACGCCATACTCACCTGCGATGTAAGCGACACCGTAAGCATTACCGTAGGCGTTTACATTTCCGCCGTAGGAAGCCGCACTACCGTATGCCAGATTCGACAGGGTATTGCCCTTGGTCTCGGCAGCTACATCGACAGTCACCGAACCAACGGTTTCCACCTCTCCATCAGGAGCGACGATAACCGCCTGTCCATATGCTTCGGCGCTACCAAACACCTCTCTTCCATATTCACCACCGTGCACAACACCCGCACCAACCACCGCATAGTTGCCTGAAGCGAGCGCCGAAACGGTAACATCCACCGTACCAGCACCGTAGGCGCTACCGAGAGTTACACCATCCTCGCCATAGATTTCGGCATAGCCGTAGGCATCTGCATCGACCTCTGTTTCACCTATGACATAAGAGCCATATGCCGCATTATCAATTGAGTCCGCACTTGCTGTGACTTCAACGCCACCAGTGATCACCACCTCTCCGTAATCAGCCTCGACATCGGCCCGAGCGCGACCCTCGGCACTGGCATCAAGACCGCCGTAGGAGGCGGAAACGACATTACCTGATGAGAGCGCCACTGCAGACACCGTGACGGTCCCAGCGCCACTCGCACTTCCAAGCGTTACTCCGTAGGTACCGGCAACAGAGAAGTTAGCGTCGGCATCGGCATCGGCGTCGGCGTCTTCTGCAGCCACTGCCGTGTTATTCAGCGTGGTCGCTTCAGCAGAAGCTGTGATTGAACCACTGATAAACACCGTTCCATATTCAGCATAAACCTCACCAGAAGCACTCGCCTGGGCACTTGCATTTACATTGTCCTGTGAACTGAGGTAGCCGTAGTTATTTGAGGAGAGCGCATCTGCAGTAACGGTAATATCACCGGCATGAGAGGCATCCCCTAGCGAGACACCATCAGGCCCATTCATCATCAAGTACGCAGCGGCCTCAACATCCAGATCAGCTATTGATTCAGCGCCGTAATAGGGGTCATTCGAGGTATATCCGTAGGCCTGATTTGCCAGGCCGTAGGCATCAGCCGAAACCGTTATTTCTCCAGCGCCTGTGATTGAGCCGTAGTCAGTATCAATAATGAGCGTGGCAAGCGCATCGGCACTGCCTTCCACCTGTACACCGTATTCCGCATCTGATGCGACGAGCAGATTGTTCGATGAGAGTGCATGTGCGTTAACGGTGAAGTCACCCTCAGTAGAACCACTACCCAACGTGACACCGTACTCTGCAGCCAGAAGACCAACGCCGTAACCATTCGCTTTGGCATCAACAAGCGTGCCGTAAACAGCGTCACTTGAAGCCTCGTAACTAGAGCTGTAGGCCATCAGGGTATTGTTTTTCGATTCAGCTGACCCGCTGACCGATGAGACACCGGTCACCTGGATATGACCGCCGTAACTCGAACCCAAATCTCCGTCTGCAAAGACGGTGGCCACACCATAGGCCATGGCGCTACCGAAGATATCGCCACCATAACCGACTACACCGTAGTTACCCGAGGAGAGCGCTGTCGCTGCAACATTAATCCCGCCACCGTCAGATGTTCCGATGGTTACATCACCCGCTTCAGAATCAACAAGAAGGCGTGCATTTGCATTCGCTTCTAGGTGCAGATCATTCCCATAAGACTTGGGAGTGACCACCCAGTTCTCGACAGACTGTGCATCAGCGCTCACGCCTGCAGTTCCCATAACAGTAACGCCGTAGACTGCGTCAAGAACGCCTAGACCGTAAGCATCCGCATTTGCCGTTACTACGCCATAGTCACCAACGATGCCGTAATTGTTAGAAGATTTGGCCGTTGCACTTACTGTCAGATCGCCCTCGCCTGAGGCGCTACCGAGCGTGATGCCGTTCTCAGTCACATCGAGCACAAACGCAAACGCATCTGCACTAGCACCCAGTTCTACACTGCCATAGTCACCCGAAGTGAAGCCAACATTTCCGTAAGACTCAGCATTTGCGCTGACCTCGAGAGTACCGGTAATGGTGGTCGAATTATCCTCGGGGCTGATGACACCGTATGGTGCAAGCACGTAACCGAGTGAGAGGGCATCCGCATCACCGTTGACGGTGCCGTAGCTTCCCACTTCGGCAAAGTTACTCGAAGCCAGTGCTTCAGCCGAAACCGTCATGTCACCCATCACATTGATACTGCCGTATGGGGTATAAATCGTGCCTCCGGCCAACGCCGTTGCATCAACATTCACGGTCCCGTATTCGCCCGCCACACCGTAGTTATTCGAAGAGATCGCGGTGGCTACCGCAGTCAGATCACCCGCATGTGTACCATCGCCTATTGAGACACCGTACATCGCATTGCCGTACGCCACGGCAAAGGCATTGGCGTCCACATTGACGACACCGTAGCCATCATCGGCAAAGCCGCTATTGCCCAGGGATTGCGCACTGGCAGAAGCGGCTATCGTGGTCACTGCAACCTCACCATAAGGCGCATTAACACCCGCAGTACCATAGGCATCCGCGCTGGCATGAACATCACCACCATCCGCCCCTGCAACGCCATAGTTACCCGAGGAGAGAGCTGTCGCGGTGACATCTACACCACCCTCATGTGAACTACCGCCCAGCATTACTCCGTAGAAACCCAGAATCTCGCCGTAGGCCCTTGCAAACGCATCTAGATGCACGCTACCGCCATCTGAACTCGCCGCCACATCAACACTATTGCTAACCGACTGCGCATCCGCAGTCACCTCAACAGTACCGGCCCCGTAGACCACGTTGGGTGAGAAGACATAGGCAGAGGCGGTTGCATTTGCGCTGCCCCATGCCGTTCCATATTGACTGCCAAACTGAGACATATCGTTGGCCGAGGAGATGGCGGTGGCTGTCACCTGGATATCGCCATCGCTTGAACCGCTGCCCAGCACCACGGCAGCCTCACCCATAACCACCCCGCGGGCGTTCGCATTGGCATCGGCCTCAAATGATGCACCTTCTGAATCATCACCGTAGGCGACTAAGACATTGCCATAGGTCTTGGCATCGGCCTCGACAGACATAGCTCCTGTCACCTGTGCCACACCTACCGGTGCAATCACAGCTCCATATGCTGATGCTTCAGCACTGCCATAGGCCTCAGAGCCTGCGGCTGTAATTGTGTTGGATGAGGAGAGTGCAACGGCCGAGACGTCCATCCCACCGCTTGATGAAGTACTGCCCAGCGACACACCATAGGCACCGTAGGCATAGCCATAGGCATCGGCATCGGCATTGGCTCTCACAGTATCCTCACCGACGGAAACGGTATTACCGATCGATTCTGCGGTTGCATCAATCCTGACCGTGCCATCAACATCGACCACGCCATCATCGGCTTCGACATAACCGTAGGCGGATGCGTAGGCATCAGCCACTGCAAAATCACCATAGGAGGCCGTGACAATATTGCCACTGGCAAGCGCATCGGCCGTCACAACCAGATCGGAGTCGTTGATCATGGAAACGCCAGCACCATATTCGCTATAGATACGGCCAGTGGCATTGGCGCTGGCTCGAGCGTTAGCACCTGAACCGTAGGCGTTTACCGTGTTTCCATAGGTCTCGGCATCTGCTGCGACAGAGACATCACCATCGACAGTCACTGCACCATATTCAGTAATGATTTGACCATCGGCAGATGCAAGCGCAGATGCAAGCGCGCCAACGCCATAACTGGCAGAGACCAGATTCGAGCTGCTTAAGGCCACCGCATTTACGTCAAGGTCGCCAGTCAGCGAGACACCATATTTACCGTTGATAGTGGCTGTTGCGTCACCATAGGCATTCGCGACCAATAAATCGGATGGGATCACACCATATCCAACGACACTGTTTCCATAGGTCTCAGCCGAGGCGGTTACACCCAAATCGCCGGTGACGCTTACCATGCCACCGTATGCTGCAGAGCCATTCTCGCCATAGGCCGTTACCACCAGATCAGCCTCAACGGAGGCATCGGCACGCGCAAACTCTTCAATCACATCAACCGTATTATCACTGGAGAGGCCGTATGCCTCGACATCTCCACTACCATTGATGGTGACTGAGTCCTGCGCGAGGATAGTCGCATTAGCATCAGCAGATGCATTTGCGTATGCACCGTACTGGCCACCGTCAACCGTATTGTTTAGCGTCTGAGCTGATGCGAGCACATCAAAACCCGACATTGCAACAAACGCGCTACCGCTGCTTGTGCCGTCATCGACTGAAACGTTGAGCTGTGCATCCGCCATCGCAGCTGCTATTGCACCATAACCAAGGAGAGGAACATCAACGTTATTGCTGTTCGTCAGGGCATCGGCAGTCACACTAATACCGTAATCGGTCTCGAATGAGAGTTCTGCATCAATATCAACCGAGGCCGCGGCACGCGCCATCGCATAGGCACCATAGGAGGCCGAAGCATCGTTATCGATACTGTCCGCAGTCGCCGAAACGGTTACATCGTCATTAATCGTAACCCCACCATCGACCGCCTGCAGTGATAGCTCAGCATCGGCATAGGCATTAGCAATGCCGTATGAAGCGCCACCATCGACAACGTCCTTGGCTACCACGGTATTCTCATCTGAAAGCGCATCGACATCGATCGTAATCGCATCAACCGTTATACCGTCGGTGACCGTGACCCCGCTGCTAATCACGCTCATCAGACCATAGGCTGCCGCACCACCGTGCGCATAATCTCCCTCGGCCTTAACATTATTCTTTAACGACTGCGCATCGACATCGATAGATACCGAGCCCTCGACCGTCGCATCGCCACTCGCGCTCACCATCAACGTGCCATAAGCCACAGCACCGCCATAGGCCACATCACTATTATCGGCAGACGCGTGATTCTGTGAGCTAATCGCTGAAGCAGTAACCTGATTGCTGTCACCGTGGAGAATCACATCCTCATTAGCCATGAAGCTGGCATTTGCTATCGCCGTGACCGTAGTGATCGCAACAGCAGATTCTGCCGTCGCACTATTGTTATATCCGTAGGCATTTGCAGCTACGTTCACACTGCCATCCAGCTCGATATCAGCCTCATTTGCAGTAATACTCAAATCCGCACTAGCGAAAACTGACGCCTCTGCACCATCGTCTGCTGTCGTAACCGCACTGTTGTTGTTGGCGGTTACACCTGCCGTTACGCTGTAGAGCGCCGGAGATCCATCACTGCTCAGATGCACGCCATCTGCCACAAGTGTGGCGGCGGCGGTTGCCCGCGCACGGACCGACGCACCCGAACCGTCAATTGCACGATTTGAGGAGGAGAGGGTCTGCGCATCAACGCTCAGATCGCCATTGAGACGAATATTATTACCCGCCGTGACGTCAAGAGTAGCCATAGCCGAGGCCGTCTCATCAGTACCACCGGTATTCAAGTTGTGATCGGCCTGCGCAGTTACTGAGACATCGCCATTAATCACCACATCCGCACTGGTGCCGAAGGCGTGAAGATCAACATCGGCGAGCGCTGTCTGATCATTGCCGTCGCCAGCATGCACGTCGATCGATCCGATATTCAGATCGCCGTTACCCGCCTTAACCTCAAGTGCACCGCCATCGGTGATCTCGACATTACCGATGGCGATTGTGCCACCGGAATAGATTTGGCCCGATGCGGCATCCGTATTCGTTCCGACTGAGGTATTCAGGGTACGTATACGGATATCACCCGAGGTGGTCTTGATCGTGTTATCGGTATTGGCAAAAGCGATTGAACCAGACGTGCCACTAATTGTCTGCAGCGTAATGTTGCCCGAACCACCACTCAATACCCCATCGGTCACCAGATCGCTCAGAGTAATGGATTTTGTAGCCTCAATTCTGACATCCGTTCCGCCCTGCGAAAGGGTCTCGATCTGATCTTCTTTGATATAAGTAGTAGAACCTGCAGTACCTGCTGCGGTTGAAAGCACTGTTCCAGTGCCAAAAGCCGATGCTGCCGTTGTAGCCGCCTGATCCAAAATAACAATGTGAGCCGGATCAATTAACAGCTCACCATTAGCACCGTTGGGTGCCGAGGCATCAACATCCCCCTTAAAGACAACCTTGTTAGCGCTGACCTCAACAAAACCACCGTCACCTGTCTCATCACCACCACGCGCAGAAATCTTCGCGCCTTCTTTGAAGTAGTTGATCTGGTCAGCCCAGGTGAGCACGGTACCACCGTCACCATTGGCACCTGCATCTGCACTAATCACTGCGCCATCATTGATTTCGATGCTTCCACGGCTATCGAGCAGCACGGTACCGCCGTTTCCATCTTCAGCGAAGGCATCCGCGTCGATCACACCATTCAGACCGATAATGCTATCGATCATCTGTGATGCGGTTTCTGCAGTAATGGTGATCAAACCAGAGCGCGCACGAAGGGTGCCGCTGTTATCGACACCAAGCTTGTCACCCTCAGCAGCAATCACATCCGCATTTTCATCTGAGACGACGAAGTTGATCAGGCCATCACCCTTCAGATCGAGCGAGAAGCTGTTGGTGCCCGCAAGATGAACCTCGCCGAGGTCAGCCTGCACATAACCGGTATTCTCTACGTAGGGCGCAGCAAGAATGGCGAAGCCGCCCTCGGAGACGGTGATGTAACCGTGGTTGATAACGTTGCCGGTGCCGCTACCGATGAAGGAGAACCTGCCGTCATCTTCATTGAGGGTATTGGCAGTGGTGGCGATCAGAGAGCCGACGTTAACCTGTGAAGTACCGTGGAAGGTAATACCAGCGTCATTAATAATGAAGACGCGACCGTTGGCAGTCAGCGCGCCTCTTAGCTCACTTGGTACTCCACCGATTACACGGTTGATCGCAATAGAGAGTTCATTGGGTTGAGCGAAGGTGATCGATTCACCGACTTCACTGGAGAAGTCTTGCCAGTCGATATCCAATCGATTCGTTGTTTGATCTATTAAGGTATCGGCATCGTTCTGGGTAATGCTACCTGAACCGACTGTGATCTCTCCGCCAACCGGACCGGCATTGGCTGAAACCGTGGTGAAAACAAGGGTTCCTGCCAGCGTTAGCCGCGCACATACCGAAACTTCCTGTTTGTTACGTTTCGCACGACGCCAGTGGAACAGTTCCTTTTTCTGAACGGTGATCATCTTTTCTTCTCCTAGCCGCAGCTGCCACTGCGATAGTTAAAATTCTTATTTAAGACCGCTATCAAAACGGCCTTCGCATACCTTCACAAATTAGTTAGCGTTGCATTCTGAGACTTCCGTCACAATCAAGTCAACACCCCATATTAAATAAGGAGTTACTAATTTATTAATGTGACACAATTAACAGAATCTATCCTATTGATATGACTCTAAAGTGGCGCAATATCGACACTTCGCCCGCCCAGAATCAGGAATATTTAGTCCCTTTACTCGGACTCGTATCAGACCCCACCTCGTGATTCGCCATCAACATTGCGCTGTAACGATTCAACCCACAAAACCACAGCGCCCCACCCCGCCATATCCTAACTGGCATACGACGGGATGGGGCACTGTGATTAACGCGCTGTAGTCTCTACTTAGAAGCGCAGATCGATCGCCTCTCGAGGGAAGTTCAGACCCAGGCTCTTCCAGAACGCCTCCACCTCATCAACCACCTGCTTGGCCATCGCCTCCTCGTCTGCCTGGAACTCGGGTGGCTCAGCGACTTTGAACTCCTCTGGCTCGATATCAACACCGAAGTCTTCAAACAACTGGCCAGCCGCACCAGTCATAGCCTCAGCACCGTAGGGGACAATACGGGTGGTCGGCATACCGACCACACCGGAGATGGCCATCTGGAAATGGAAGCGCTTCCAGTAACCGAGCAGTTTCGCGATCGAAATTGATGTTTCTCTGTACGAACTCATCAGCCGCCTTTTGATAGCGCTCATCCTCACAGAGCTGCTTGAACTTATTGGCCATGCCGCCCTGACGTAGCTTTGGAGCAGCAAGACCAACACCCAGTGCCGCCACACGGCTGGCAAGAATCATCTGTTCAAGTTGAAGTGGCAGTAGCAGTTGAGGCAAACCCGCCAACAGCAGAGAGGCGATGGTACCGTGATTGGCGTTAGTTATAGCTACCTGCGCACTTTTACCCACCAGCCCCATATCGAGCGGCTGATCGACAAACTTCAGTGTCTTTGAGCTAAATCGATCCTTGGTCTCCTGCTTGATACCATCGCCATATATCAGTGTCGGATTTCCGAACTTATTGAGCATCTGCAGTAGTGCCGGGAGGGTTTTAAATGGCTTGAGATAGGCAAACACACGCTTGCCTCTTCCTTCAGGCCAGCCAGGTTCTACGCCTGGCTTATCTGGTCCTATACCGAGATATTCGCAATCATCACGCCCTCCATAGTGATCGAGTTCTTTGAAGGTTCTAAAGAGCTTGCGATCGACATCAAACATCGATTTCCAGGAGTTGATCTCGGGGAGAGCAAGCCGCTTGGTTACTTCGAGGATTTTGTCGAGCACCTGCTGTTCGTCACTTCGAACCTTTTCATCATCGGTCTTGGGACTGGTGAAGAGCATCGGCAGCTGTTCATCGGAAGGGGGAATGAAAAACCCACTGCCAATTAAAATTCGCTTTAGTTCAAAGCCTTTAGAGGTGATCAAGGCGCTCGGACTGTGGTCAAGTACTACTAGGTCGGGTTTGACCATCCTGTAGAGCTCCTGCCATGCACGTACCAGTGCAGTCAGGCGATAGACATCGGAGAAGCCGGTGTTATGAATGATCTGCGCATAGCTGTTGGTGGGGCGAATCGGTGCCTCGATCTTCTTTACCTGCGAAGGCGCCTGGATGTAGCGAATCCCGGTTCCCTCGAACAGTCGTTCGGCGCGTGAGAGTTCACGCATTGCAAAGACCACGTCATGACCATTATCAACCAAACGCTTTGCTGCGTTGATATAGGGCATCACATGCCCCATGCCTGCGCCTAGCTCCCAGGTAAACAGCACAACCGACATCCAACACTCCTTGATAATGACAGGCACAACCAACTACACCAGGTAACTTCGATATACGCAAAGCAACCTGAAGAGCAGTCAGACTATTAGAGAAAATGGTGCCGACACGAGGACTTGAACCCCGAACCTACTGATTACAAATCAGTTGCACTACCAGTTGTGCTATGTCGGCTATATAGATGGGCAACGGGCCTGCGCCAATTGCAAGCTGCGCATTCTAGACCAACATCACTGTAATGCCAATTATTTACACGCCATTCTGTTCAACTGAGCCTCGGGTGAGATAGCCTCAATCTCACTCCATAGGGCCTCACTGAGCGCATTTTTACCACGATAATCTAGCCAGTAACGCGTCTCTTTCTTCATGCGATCTTCAATCTGTGGCTTAAAGCCCATCTTTTCGATCACACGCTTGCGCTGCACAGCACTCTGTTTCTGTTTAAACACACCGAGTGATACGGCATTTTTTCTACCACTGGCAAGCACAACAAAATAGTCCTGGATGCCCATTTCAGAGAGTTTTGTGGCAGCCTCAAGTGCCTTGGTGCGACTTGTATATGGCGGCAATAGCACCCAGTAACCAAATCGTTCTTCAACAAAGGTTCTGCGTTTACTGCTTGATAAACCAGCAGCAGATATTTTCTCAGCACTCTGACTTGCATGATCGTCACTCTTAAAGGGACCGATCTCAAAACAGATATCTTGCGAAGGTGGTGGCTCCACCACAACAGCAACGGGGGGGACGAATGGCATAGGAGCCGATACAGGCTCGACACGATTAATCAGCTGTTGCTCAGATGTATCAACCCATTCGCTAAGTAGCTGCAGCTTTGCTACATCATCCGCAATCGGTGCAATCGTGACAGCGCCATCAACACTCGTTTCATTGATATAGAGCCAGCCGAAGAGGCCTAGATTACAGATAAGTAGCAAGATGAAGAGCTTTTTCATTCTATTCCCGTGGAGAGTAACGCCAATCCTTTAAGTACCAGTTCATGGTCATGTCTGATTGTTATTCTAAAATACGGCAGAAGACACGAAGCATCACCACCGGTGATCACAACTACCGGTTCCGATTCTAATTCGTGTTTGTACTGCGCCACAACCCGCTCGATAAGTGCGACAACACTTTGCACAGAGCCACTAACTATAGCGTCGTCAGTATTTCGTGCCCACTGCCCGACTTGACCACGACTCGATAGTTCAATCCCAGACGTATTCTTCCCCAATACCTCTTGCATCATCTGAACACCAGGGGTTATTAAGCCACCTAGATGTTGGCCTGCACCATTTAGGCAGTCGATCGTGACCGCCGTGCCGCAGTCCACCACAATTGTCTCTCTTTCGTAATCCTTCCATGCAGCCAGCATCGCCATCCAACGATCTACACCCAGCTTTTCTGGGGTGTCATATCCATTTGTGACACCAAATAACGACTGAGTTGATCGTACAAACTCGGCATCTATTCCCCACAATTCTTTGCTGACTGTTTGTATTGTTCGATTTACCTTCTCAGATGAAACTGTCGACACCAACACTCTTTGAGGGATATCGGTCACACTCCATGCCGCAGTGAGTTGAGCATCAAAACGATCTAAATCAGGGATTAATACTCGAGCTTCTATCTCTCCATAGGCATTAAACGGTGCCCACTTTAATCGTGAATTCCCAGAATCGACTAGCAGTATCATTCTGTGACTCTCAGGCTCACTTCGCCTGATGCATATGATCGAACCACACCATCTGACTCAATTCGTATAGAACCCAATGAGTCTATACCGCGCGCAATTCCATCAATCCTTTTGTTGCCAAGTTGCAGGCTGACCTTTTGATTAACAACTGCATCAGCCAAGCTCCACTCTTCAATAAACTGTTCGAAACCACTGTTATCAAGTACAGAACAGGCATCTAGAATGGACTCAATTAACGCACCCGTCAGTTCGTTTCGTGAGGGCAAGTTATCACCAACTATAGAACTGAGATCAATCCATGGTTGGTCGATATTAGTGCCATTAGGCATACGATAGTTTATACCAACACCCACTACCATTTTACATTCAGATAGTGGGTCACCAGACAATTCAACTAAGACACCGCCAAGCTTCTTACCTTTCCACATTAGATCGTTCGGCCACTTTACGCTTAGCTCACACGGCATAAGTGAAAGGATGGCTTTCCGCACTGCCAATCCAATAGCTAGACTAATACCGCCAAGATCAGCCACGCCTCGATCAAATGAATAAAATAATGATAGATAGATGCTTGCAGCAAAAGGCGAGCACCAATTCCTACCGCGACGCCCCCGCCCCTCACTCTGATACTCAGCAACAACTGCTCTAGGCTTAACCCAATCATTATCAATCCGTTCCATAAGATAACTATTGGTCGAGGGAACCGACTCGAGCACCAGTAGTTGCTCTAGGTTCCTGTCTTTATTGGTCATATATTCACTACAGATTTTATGTGATTCGAGCAACTCAACCGAATGTTCAAGTGAATATCCTCGCCCACGTATCGCAAATATTGTCATCCCCATTTTTTGTAGCAACTTAATACTTTTCCAAACAGCAGCCCGACTGACTCCCAATTCCCTACCCAGCTCTTCGCCTGAGTGGAAGCGTCCATTTGAGAGCAACTGTAAAAGATTGTGATGCATACTCATGCGAGCCATTGTAACAGTGGAAATCGATTCCTACGTGAAAGCAGTTTGAAGAGATAAAGATTTGTATCTAGTTGCCGATCTAACGTATAGCATTCTAGCTCATTGCTTTATAAGCCACTTTTAATATACGAAAAATAGGAACAGGTTTTCGCAATTAGGATCTAATTAAGCTTAAATGAGGGTATAGAAGGGAATTTTCGCATAAGAATAACGGGTGAATATAATGAAAAGCAGCATCCTTAAACAGCTCCTCTACTCTTTCCTCGCCTTTGGCCTATTCATGGGCATGGTATTTCCTCTCTACGCTCAATTTTTTGTCGAGTGGAAAGAGGGAATGAAGCTCTGGTTTATTGTTGGATGCCTAATAGCCGGCACATCAATTGGCGTCATTAACTATGTGCTGGTCAATATTGTTCTATTAAGGAAAGTAAGACGCATTTCAGATGTTGCAAAGGCTGTCAGTCAAAATGATATCTCACATCAGTGCACCATCGAGAGCAATGACGTTATTGGAGAGATCGTGAACAGCGTCAACCAGATGACCGAAAATCTTCGCCATATGATTTCGCAGATATCAGACTCATCATCCCATCTGACTCAATCAAGTGAGCTACTCCAGACCATTACAAGCGAAACAAGCCATAGAGTTAATCAGCAACAGGTCGAAACTGAGCAGGTTGCAAATGCCATGAACGAGATGTCTTCTATGGTGCAAAACGTTGCTCACCACGCCGAACAGGCAGCAGAAGCCGCGAAACAAGCCGATATTGATGCCAACAAGGGTCATCAAGTTGTGAATAGCACTATCAATAGCATCAACACTCTAGCGAGCGAAGTTGAGAAAGCGACCACTGTAATCAATAAACTAGAAGCAGATAGCGAAAACGTTGGTGTCGTTCTGGATGTTATTAAAGGGATCGCAGAACAGACAAATCTACTAGCACTGAATGCTGCGATAGAAGCCGCTCGTGCTGGTGAACAAGGTAGGGGATTCGCTGTTGTCGCCGACGAAGTTCGCACGCTCGCCTCACGGACTCAGGAATCAACGCAAGAGATTCAAGAGATAATTGAACATCTTCAAGAGGGAGCTCGTAATGCCGCAGCAGCAATGCAGGTCGGAAGTAATCAGACTCAAACAAGCGTGACTCAGGCAGGAGAAGCTGGAGCAGCATTGGCTTCAATTGCTAGTGCTGTCACAAATATCTCGGAGATGACATCTCAAATAGCCAATTCATCTAGTGAACAGGAAAGAATGTCAGAAGAGATCAACAATAACGTAGTCAATATTAGTGACTCTGCTAAAGAGACAGCCATAAGCGTACAGCAGACCTCAGAATCTAGTAACGAGATGGGACAACTAACATCCAAGTTGGAATCACTGATTCAACGCTTCAAAGTTTAATGAAGCACTAATTATGGTACAGAGGCGGACTATTTAGATTGTGCTAGCTGCTTTGACGCCTTAACTCTATAACCAGAAGAAAACCACCTTTAGTCGGTAGCTGCTTCCGCTAGAGCACAAGGTAACGAATTACTTCAATGGTTATTCACCTTGCAACACTATTGACTGAACGTTCACACCCAGATCGAACGCTTTCCACTTAACAATCCATGACATAGAAAACCAATACACAGCTAAGATGACGTTCTTTGGTTCTATTTAAAACAAACCACTCTTTGCCTTAAAACCCTCAATAGCCATTGAATAATATGCTTGCTTGAAGCGCTGAACTACACTGAGTGATCTTTATGACAAACTAACAAACAAAAAAAAACCCTGTACAGATGTACAGGGTTTTTTAGCTTAAGGTCCTGGCAGTGTCCTACTTTCACATGGGGAAGCCCCACACTATCATCGGCGCTGAGCAGTTTCACTTCCGAGTTCGAGATGGGATCGGGTGGTTCCTACTCGCTATTGCCGCCAGGAAAATCTGAGACAAACGTCATAGACGCTTATCTATAATTCAAGAATGAATAGACTTAATGTGTTGCATTCGAGATAGTTCATACAACACAAACTGCTTGGGTGTTATATGGTCAAGCCTCACGGGCAATTAGTACTAGTTAGCTTCACGCATTACTGCGCTTCCACACCTAGCCTATCAACGTCGTAGTCTTCAACGGCCCTTCAAGGACTTCAAGAGTCCAGGGAGATCTCATCTTGAGGGAGGCTTCCCGCTTAGATGCTTTCAGCGGTTATCCCGTCCGTACATAGCTACCCGGCAATGCCACTGGCGTGACAACCGGAACACCAGAGGTACGTCCACTCCGGTCCTCTCGTACTAGGAGCAGCTCCTCTCAAATCTCCAACGCCCACGGCAGATAGGGACCGAACTGTCTCACGACGTTCTAAACCCAGCTCGCGTACCACTTTAAATGGCGAACAGCCATACCCTTGGGACCGGCTACAGCCCCAGGATGTGATGAGCCGACATCGAGGTGCCAAACTCCTCCGTCGATATGAACTCTTGGGAGGAATCAGCCTGTTATCCCCGGAGTACCTTTTATCCGTTGAGCGATGGCCCTTCCATACAGAGCCACCGGATCACTATAACCTACTTTCGTACCTGCTCGACGTGTATGTCTCGCAGTCAAGCACCCTTATGCTATTGCACTCATTGCGCGATTTCCGACCGCGCTGAGGGTACCTTTGTGCTCCTCCGTTACTCTTTGGGAGGAGACCGCCCCAGTCAAACTACCCACCATACACTGTCCCCGATCCGGATAACGGACCTGGGTTAGAACCTCAAGCATGTCAGGCTGGTATTTCAAGGTTGGCTCCACCACAACTGGCGTCATGGTTTCAAAGCCTCCCAGCTATCCTACACAGACATACTCAAAGTTCAGTGCAAAGCTGTAGTAAAGGTTCACGGGGTCTTTCCGTCTAGCCGCGGGTATACGGCATCTTCACCGCAATTTCAATTTCACTGAGTCTCGGGTGGAGACAGTGTGGCCATCGTTACGCCATTCGTGCAGGTCGGAACTTACCCGACAAGGAATTTCGCTACCTTAGGACCGTTATAGTTACGGCCGCCGTTTACCGGGGCTTCGATCAAGAGCTTCGTCCGAGGACTAACCCCATCAATTAACCTTCCGGCACCGGGCAGGCGTCACACCCTATACGTCCACTTACGTGTTTGCAGAGTGCTGTGTTTTTAATAAACAGTCGCAGCCACCTGGTTTTTGCAACCCTCTTCTGCTCCGCCCGCAGGGGCATCACATACCAAGGGCGTACCTTCTCCCGAAGTTACGGTACCATTTTGCCTAGTTCCTTCACCCGAGTTCTCTCAAGCGCCTTAG
>NZ_MPRL01000029.1:27500-46069 GCF_002020875.1 Solemya pervernicosa gill symbiont
TCTCTGGATCGAGGATCTTAAATATCTGCTGTTCGTAGGTCCTGGCATTTTCAATCACATCATCCCGACTCAGCGGCTTTCTGGTGACATTCTTACCGGTTGGGTCACCGATCATGCCGGTGAAATCACCAATCAGGAACATCACCTCATGCCCCAGATCCTGGAATTGCCTCAACTTATTAATGAGCACGGTATGTCCGAGATGTAGATCGGGTGCGGTTGGATCAAACCCCGCCTTCACCCTAAGAGGTCGCCCCACTTTCAACAGCGCTTCAAGCATCTCCTCCGGTAGGATCTCGTTAGTACCCCGCTTTATCTGCTCTAGCGCATCTGCAACCGACCCCATCAATCTCTCCTCAATATCTACGAAATAACCTTTCCAACCGGCAATAAATGATGCAGAGAGGAAAGTATTTTCCATCTAAATAGGTTTGACCCATTTAGATGGGGGGGATATTGTAGCGGGAAAGTGGCTGTTAGGCCGAATATCGGGAGTGAGAAAGCGTGTTCGAGAGAGATTTCAAGCTGGAGCCTACCCGCCGAAGAAGAGGCGGAGGATTTCGTGCCAGCCGCTGGATAGCGCTCTCTCTCAGCGTTGCCATCACCCTCTTCCTCCTCAACTACCTACCTGAGAAGAGCACAACAGCCACTACTGATGAGGCACAAACGGAGACACTCCCACTTCCACTTCCACTTGCGGCCGTAGAACAGCCAGTTGAGCTAGAACTCTCGCTTCCGACCAAGAACAAAACAGCACCCGCTCTCGATAAACAACCTCCCATCTCCCCTGAAACCGACTGGAAGACGATCACCGTCAAATCGGGTGACAACCTTGCCGCCATCTTCAAGCGTGCCGGCGTAAGCCTGCGTACTATGTACAAGATGCTAGAGCTTAACAAAGAGGTTAAGCAGCTAACCAATCTCTATCCGGGGGATATGATTGAGTTCGATCTGACCGAAGAGAATGACCTCAATCAACTCAGTTACGAATATAGCGATACCAAACGACTCCTGATTTCCCGCAACGATAAAAAGCAGTTTCAGGCCGAGCATATAGATATGCCACTGGAGCGACTTCACAGCTCTGCCAGTGCCACTATCGAAAACTCACTCTACCTCTCAGCCAAGGATGCCGGCCTGAGTGACAACCTTATAATGGAGCTCGCAGGTATCTTCGGCTGGGATATCGACTTTGCCCTCGACATTCGCGAGGGCGACTCATTCCTTGTCATCTTTGAAGAGCTCTACCGCGACGGAGATAAAATCACCAACGGCAACATTCTCGCGGCAGAGTTCATCAACCGAAATAAGAGCTATCGTGCCATACGTTTCAGCGATGGCCACTACTACACCCCGGACGGCAAGAGCATGCGTAAGGCGTTCCTCCGCTCTCCGGTAGATTTCAGGCGCATCAGCTCCAAATTCACCCGCGAACGCTACCACCCCGTACTGGGCAAGAAGCGCCCACACCGTGGCGTCGACTATGCCGCATCCACAGGCACGCCTATTAAGGCAGCAGGCGATGGAAAAATCTCCTTCCGCGGCATAAAAGGCGGTTATGGACGAACCGTGGTCATTCAGCACGGCACCAAATACAGCACCCTCTATGCCCACCTCTCGAAATTTCGAAAAGGTAAAAAATCGGGTAGCCGGGTAAAACAGGGCGATACCATCGGTTATGTCGGAAAAAGCGGTCTCGCAACCGGCCCTCACCTCCATTATGAGTTCAGGCTAAATGGGGTTCACAGAAACCCGTTAACTGTAAAACTACCGGAAGCGCGACCTATAGAACGCAAACAGATGCAGGCCTTCTTAAAACAGGCTGAACCGCTGGTCTCTCAACTCGACAGCCTTAAGCGCACCCGTGTCGCGTTAAATATCAACTAGCCAGAACTTACATAATATTTTTATGCCATCGCTCTATATTGGTTTGATGTCCGGCACCAGCCTGGACGCCATCGATGCCGCACTTATTGAGCTTGATGACACCCAATGCAAGCTCATCGCAACCCACAACCACGACTGGCCAATCAGCCTACGCCATGATCTGTTAACACTATGCAAAGATCCAAACACCTCTTTGCAGCATCTTGGTGAGGCCGATACAGCCTGCGGTGAACTCTTTGCCGAGGCTGTCGAGCAGCTCCTCCAGAAGAGTGAATATACGTTCGATGCAGTCCGAGCAATCGGGTCACATGGGCAGACCATCTTTCATTCACCCTCCGGCAAACACCCGTTTTCGATGCAGATTGGCAATGCGAGCCTGATAGCTGAGCGAACCGGTATTACCACCGTCGCTGACTTTCGCAGTCGTGATATTGCAGCTGGCGGTGAGGGCGCACCACTGGTACCCGCCTTTCATGCTGCACTGCTACGCAGCAGCAATAGAGAGCGCGTCATCGCAAATATTGGCGGCATTGCTAACATCACCAGGCTCACCACATCATCCGATGACGAGATACTCGGCTTCGACACGGGACCTGGAAACGTACTGATGGATAGCTGGGCAGCGAGACACCTCGACAGCCCACTCGACTTTGATGGTAATTGGGCCAGGAGCGGTCAGGTCGACCAGCAACTGTTAGCCGCTCTAAGCAGCGAACCATACTTTGACCTTGCACCACCGAAGAGCACAGGCAGAGAGTTGTTTAACATCGACTGGCTCGACGCCATCCTGGCCAATGAGCAACGAGAGATACCCATCGCAAATGTTCAGCGCACCCTTTGCGAGCTCACTGCAGCGACCCTCTGCGATGCCGCGCGTAGCTGTTCTGCGATAGGCTCAGAACTCATTATCTGCGGAGGTGGTGTCCATAACTCGGCACTTCTTGATGCGATTAACAACAACTTACCCGGCTACCAAGTAACAACGACCGCCGAGCACGGTGTCGATCCAGATTGGGTAGAGGCGATGGCCTTTGCCTGGCTTGCAGCACAAACACTAGACAACAAACCAGGGAACCTGCCGTCCGTCACAGGTGCGAACCACCCCGCAGTCCTCGGTGCGATCCACCCAGGCGGTTGACCGTACTGGAGGTTTTAACGTTCGTCGATCTTGGTGTAGCCGCGCAGACTCTCACCAGTATAGACCTGAGTCGGCCTGAAGATTCGGTTATCTCCCAACTGCTCACGCCAGTGAGCAAGCCAGCCAGCCGCACGTGAGACGGCAAAAATCGCAGTGAACTGATCGGCTGGAATGCCCATCTCCTGATAGAGAATGCCTGAGTAGAAGTCGACATTGGGATAGACCCCCTTCTCAGCCAGTCGATCCTCGACCACCTGCTCAACCCGAGTGGCAATCTCCAGCATCGGATTGGCATCACCGCCACGTGCCGCAATCAGGCGCGTCACCAACTTCTGCAGGATCTTGGCACGCGGATCCTTGGTCTTGTACTCACGGTGACCCATACCCCAGATCACCTCTTTATTGGCAAGGCGCTTATCGACATACGTCTCGGCTTTATCCGGGGAACCGATCTTCTCGAGCATCTCTAACACCCGCTGGTTGGCACCGCCGTGCAGAGGTCCTGAGAGAGCACCGATTGCAGCCGCTATCACGCTATAGGGACTAGCCAGCGTTGAGGCGTTCACCAGCACCGAGAAGGTCGAGGCGTTTGTGGTGTGCTCGGCATGCAGAATCAGGCAGACATCAAGAATTTCAGCCAGCAGCGGGTCGGGTTCCTTGCCGGTAAACATAAAGAGCATATTCTCGGCGTAACTGAGGTCGGTGCGCGGTGGAAGCGGGTCATAACCGTTACGGATGTGCTCCCACATCGCTACCAGCGTACCCATATGAGCAAGGATCGTGACGGTCATATTGTGCACATAGTTGAGATCGGTACAGGTGTCACTACCGGTCAGACACTCGTTTCCAGGGTGGTACATACCGATTGAGGAGATAGCGGTCTGCAACATCTCCATCGGGTGTCCACTGTCAGGCAGATTCTTCATCATACCGCGGATATGGAACTTCACCCGGCGATTCTCACGCAGTTGCTCATCAAAATCACTCAAGGCAGCCGCAGTCGGCAGTTCACCGTCCAGCAACAGCAGTGCCGTCTCTTCAAAGGTACTGTTTTTGGCCAGCTCTTCGATCGAGTAACCGCGATAGGTAAGAATGCCCTTCTCACCATCGATATCCGAGATATTTGACTTGGTCGCCGGTACCCCTGCCAAGCCGGGTAGATATTCGCTCATGACTACATCTCCAAATTCTTACTGTCTGACGGCCTAGCCGCCCTCTATACACTACAGCTTAGCTCAAGAAATCCGCACTCAACCACAATCAAAAAGGGGGCGCCAAGCGCCCCCCCCTCATTAGCTATTAGATCTGATTAGGTGGTCGAGAATGAAGACCCGCAACCACAGGTAGTGGTGGCGTTAGGGTTCTTGATCACAAAGCGCTCGCCCTGAAGATCTTCAGTGTAATCGATCTCAGCACCAACCAGGTATTGAAAGCTCATCGGGTCAACCAGTAGCTTTACACCACCATTCTCAACCTCGGTATCACCCTCATTCACCGCTTCATCGAAGGTAAAGCCGTACTGGAAACCAGAACAACCGCCACCCGACACATAGACACGCAGCATCAGATTCGGGTTATCTTCCGCCTCGATCAGCGCCTTAACCTTATTAGCGGCACTGTCACTAAAGACCAGTGGCGTTACCTTTTGAACCTCTAGAGTCGTGGAACTCATACGACCTCTCCTAAATTTCCAACCAAATCGTTACCGGAATCATGCAATAACCAAGCTATTCTATCAAGTATCGCTGACCAGCTCGTCACTAATCTCTTTTACCGATGGCCGTTCGCCAATACCCATCGGCTCCTTCTGATGCACCAGACTACCGTTGACCTCAGCACCCATCGCCATCTCAAGCAGATCGTAATAGACGTTGCCTGTCACGCTCGCCTTAGAGGCCAGCTCAATATGATCAAACGCATAGACATTGCCAACCACACGTCCGTTTAGCACAACGTTTGGCACCTTTACCTCACCCTCAATCATGCCCTGGTCACTCAATGTCAAAACTGACGCGTCATCGTGAGAGATCACATTACCTTTAACCTTACCATCCACATGTAGGCCGCCGTTGAAGATGACGTCCCCGTTCACCTCGGTATTAGTCCCGATCAGTGAGTTGATCTTGGCCGTCTTTTTCTTCTTTTTACTTTTACCCAACATAACAACCTCGTCTATTCGAAACGTTATCGTGTGAATTTGCGTCGCTACATCCAATCAGCCGCGCATCGCATCTGCAGACCCTACACCAAGGCTCTACATCGAACAATTCTCGCCACGATCGAGGCACTCAGCCCACTAGTGCATCCCAATCGTAGCTACTACTCGCCTTATCACGCCCCTTGGTGGTCGGAATCAGTTCAATCTCGACACTCTGCGGTACAAAACCTTCCGGTAGCTTGAAGTCACCCTCAAACTTCTCGAAATAGCGGAACTTGAAGTTGTGTTTACCCGACGACTGCAACGCAACCTCCTCCAACTTCAGCAGTTTGGTTTCGGCACCGACCACACCTTTAAGACGCATTTCAACTCGCCCTCGAACCAGCGCACTCTTTTTCAGCACCTGGGTCGCAATCAAGCGGTAGTGGTAAACATCCCCCTCTCCGGCACGTTTGAGTTCAAACTGCTGCACTCGAAGCGCAGTACCACTCTCCTTCGGCGCGACGATACTACGGTAGAAAGCGAGCTCTTCGCGCAACTCGAGATTCTCCGCCTGCAACATGGCCAACTCATCGCGCACCTTGGCATAGGCCTCTCCATCGACCTGGGTAGAGCGTTCCAACAGTGCAATCTTCGCGCTTAATGCACCCCGCTCTTCACCAAGCCGTTCAAGCTGTTGTTGTGAACGCAGCAGCTCATCGCCACTAACCGCCGCATCGTGGTCTCCGCGCAGCTTTCCGAGCTCGTAGAGCCCCACCCCAGTAGCAACCAGTAGTAGCAGAATCACAACCATCACTGGCAAGCGCCACGATGCGCTCTGTTTGATGACTACCCCACCGGCTCGATATGCCTTCATCTCAATCCCAAACCACTCAGGGCATCAATGGCACGATATTGAGTCCGGCGCGCTCATTGAGCCCAAACATCAGGTTCATATTTTGAATCGCCTGCCCCGATGCACCCTTAACCAGGTTATCGATCACCGACAACACCACCAGGGTGTCGCCACCCTGCGGACGATGTATTGCAATACGACAGACGTTGCCGCCTTTAACCGACCGGGTCTCAGGGTGGCTACCGGGCTGCATCACATCGACAAAAGGTTCATCGGCATAACGTTCTTCGTAGAGCGTCTGCAGGTCACCCACATCACCCGTTATGGTCGAGTAGAGGGTGGCGTGGATACCGCGAATCATCGGTGTCAGATGAGGCACAAAGGTGAGACCGACCTTATGCCCTGCTACCAGTGAGAGCCGCTCACTGATCTCAGGTTGATGACGATGTCCGGGCACGGCATAGGCCTTCATGCTTTCGCTTGCCTCACACATCAACGTACCGACACTGGCCTTTCGACCTGCACCACTGACACCCGATTTGGCATCAACAATCAGACGACGCGAATCGATCAGCCCATTCTCAATTAGCGGCAGATAGCCGAGCTGGGTCGCAGTGGGATAACAACCTGGGCAGGCGATCAGACGCGCATCCTTGATCGCGTCACGATTCACCTCTGGCAAACCGTATACCGCTTCTTTCACCAAATCAGGCGTTGTATGTGACATGCCATACCACTGCTCCCAAACTGGGATATCCTGAATACGGAAGTCGGCACCCAGATCTACAACCCGCACACCGGCTTCGAGCAGTGCACGCGCACCCTCCATCGCTACTCCGTGAGGGGTAGCGTAAAAGGCGACGTCACATTCAGCCAACTTGGCTGGATCGGGTTCACTAAACTTGAGATCGACCTGGCCTCGTAGATTGGGGAACATATCAGCCACCGCCGTTCCCGCCTCAGAGCGAGAGGTGATAACCTTCAGTTCAACATCAGGGTGATTTGCGAGAAGACGCAGTAACTCAACACCGGTATAGCCGGTACCACCAACAATTGCAGCCTTGATCATCGATCTCTTCCAGATTCATTCATTTATATAGGAAGGGGGATAATAGGGGTTGGCCGGATTTCAGGCAAAGAAAAAGCGGCTTTCGCCGCTGAATGCATTGGTGGTGAGCTCTTATTGTTATAATTTTTATGCTTTGTTATTCGGCCTTACTAAGCCTGTGCAACAAAACTTGAAGTGAAATTTACTTGTCTTGATATGACATGTCAACCCCCGACCCATATATAAGTAATTAATAATATTGGTATTTACCCTAATTTCCTACTGTTTTTGTTGGACTCCACTAACGATACCCCCTCTGTATAATTGATCGCGATGAATCAAAACTCGCCCACCAATCACAGTCGTTATCGACGCTTTATCGATCATCAGCGCCTCCGCCTCTCAAGCTCAGATGCATTGATCCAATTCGCCATCCTTGGCGTATTAAGTGGGCTCTGCGCAGGCGGGGTGATCATACTGTTCCGCTTTCTGATCGAAACAACTCAGGCATCATTCCTTCCACAGGGTAGTACCGAAAATTACGAAGCTCTCGACCTGGTCATGCGTTTCTCGATTCCCCTTTTCGGGGCCGCGATCGTTGCCCTGCTACTCCACTCGCTCAAGAATGAAGATCGTCAGGTTGGTGTCGTACATGTCATGGAGCGTCTCTCCTACCACCAGGGCCGCCTACCGTGGAAAAATGCTGTTGCACAGTTCGTAAGCGCGGCGATCTGCATCATCAGTGGCCACTCTGTGGGACGCGAAGGTCCTGCCGTCCATCTCGGAGCGGCTAGCGGTAGTGTGTTGGGACAGGGATTAGGATTACACAACAACACCATCCGTACCCTGGTCGGCTGCGGTACCGCAGCGGCCATTGCCGCCTCTTTCAACACCCCGCTTGCTGGCGTTATCTTCGCCATGGAGGTAGTGATGATGGAGTACACCATCGCCGGCTTTACGCCCGTGATCCTTGCAGCTGTAAGCGCCACCACCCTGACACGCGTGGTCTACGGCTCCGCTCCAGCCTTTATCATTCCGCCACTCGAGTTCGGCTCACTGCTCGAACTCCCCTATATCCTACTCACCGGCATCGTTATCGGTACGCTCGCTGCGTTGTTTGTCCATCTACTGCAGATCTTTACCGACAACTTTGAGCAGACACCGCTCTGGAAACGCATCATGTTTGCCGGCCTGATTGTCGGTGTGCTGGCGATCCCCGCCCCGGAGATCATGGGCATCGGCTACGACACCGTCGATGCAGCAATGATGGGCTCCATCTCCATCTCGATCCTGCTGATCATCACCCTGTTCAAACTGGTCGCTACCACCGCCGGGCTCGGGCTTGGCCTACCCGGTGGATTGATCGGACCGACCCTTTTTATTGGTGCCACGGCAGGTAGTGCGATGGGACACATCGGCATGATACTCATCCCCGAGAGCCACTTCATTTCATCGGAGGGTTTCTACGCCATTATCGGAATGGGCGCGATGATGGGTGCCACACTACAGGCACCTCTGGCCGCACTGGTCGCCATACTGGAGCTCACCTACAACTACAACATCATTCTGCCCGGCATGCTGGCAATCATTGCGGCCGGCATGACCAGCAGTGAACTCTTTAACAAGGGTTCCGTCTTTTTGATGCTGCTCAAGGCTCGTGGGCTCGATTACCGTAACGATCCGATCGCTCAGTCACTGCGCCGGGTCGGCGTCGCCAGCGCGATGGAGCGAGGCATCGCGGCACACCCTCGGGAGATAAGCCGTGAGAGCGCCGAGATACTACTGGCCGAGACGCCACACTGGATCCTGATTGAAGACGACGGGCACTACGTCTCAGCACTCACCGCCGCTGATCTCAAACACAGCCTGGAACAGGGCGACGAGCAAAGCTTCGATCTGATCAAGATTCCCGGCCGTCGTCTCCAGGTCGCCGCCATTCATCTGCGTGAAACACTGCAGGAGGCCTACGAGGCGATTGGACAACACGGAGTTGAGGCGCTGTATGTCTACACCCTCAATGCAGCAGGCGAGCAGCGCATTCACGGCCTACTCACCCGCGAGCGGGTCGAGGCGAGCTATCGTTAAGAGCGAAGTAGCGCGATAATGGAGAGCTACACAGGAGAGGAATAGTTATGGGTGTTATAGAAACGTTAACCCTCGGCATGGGCGCCGCCTGGGCGAGTGGCATCAACCTCTACGCCACTATATTAATGCTCGGCATCATGGGCACCACCGGTAGTGTCGATCTGCCGCCCGAGCTGGCAGTGGTCACCAACCCATTGGTCATCGGCGCCGCCGGTTTGATGTATGCCGTTGAGTTCTTCGCCGACAAGATACCGGGCGTCGATACCGTCTGGGATTCAATCCATACATTTATACGCATTCCCGCTGGCGCGATGCTCGCCTCCGGTGCAGTGGCCGAGATCGGCCCTGCTGCCGAGCTGGCTGGCATCCTGGCGGGTGGCTCACTCGCCGCCAGCACCCACGCCACCAAGGCGGGCAGCCGCGTATTGATCAACACATCACCCGAGCCATTTACCAACTGGACCGCCTCGGTCACCGAGGATGTAGCGGCCGTTGGTGGCCTCTGGATCGCACTCAACAATCCCTGGCTCTTTGTCGGTGGTCTGGTGGTATTTGTATTACTGCTGATCTGGCTGCTGCCAAAGCTGTGGCGCGGCATCCGACGCGTCGCCTGTTATATCGGCAGTCTGTTCGGCTGGTGCGACCCCAAGCAGCAGGCCCTGGAGATGCAGCCACCCGACAACAGTAACGGACAGTCATAAGGAGCAACAGACCGCATGCAGTGGGTAATCACCTTTCACATCATCGCCATGGTCACCTGGTTCGCCGCCCTCTTCTATCTGCCGCGACTGTTTGTCTATCACGCCATGACCGATGCCGATGATCAGATTGGCATCGAGCGTTTCAAGATAATGGAGCGTAAGCTCTATCGCGGCATCATGACCCCATCGGCTATCGTCACCGTCGCGCTCGGACTCTGGCTGCTCTACGAGTACGCCTGGACCGCCTACGCCAGCATGGGCTGGCTGCACACCAAACTGGCACTGGTGGTGGTGTTAATCGGCTATCATTTCTACTGTGGAAGGCTTCTGATAGACTTCCGCGAAGATCGCAACCGGCATAGTCACGTCTTCTATCGCTGGTTTAATGAATTCCCGGTCTTGCTACTGGTAGCCATCGTCATCCTGGTCAAGATCAAACCCTTCTAATTGAGGTACTTAGCATGAGCAGAACCGTAACCTGTGTCGTCCTGAAGCAGGATGCTGAAGCACTCGACGAGCCGCCACATCCAGGCGATCTCGGTGTGCGTATCTATGAGAACGTTTCCAAGGAGGGTTGGAAAAAGTGGCTTGAGCACCTCACCATGGTGATCAACGAAAACGGTCTGAGCACCGCCGACCCACGTAGTCTCGGCCTAATTGAGCAGCACATGATCGGTTTCCTCTTCGATGAGGGCGACTACACCGGCGGTCAGGCGTTCCGCCCACCCAGCGCTAAGAAATAATCAGGCGAAACCTATCTTCATCAGCGGGGCGACCACAATCTTCAGATGTGCGTGCGCCTCGCGCAGGGCCGCCTCGGCCTGCTCTGGGCTCGGTGCTCGGGCAAAGATAAAACCAAGATAGCTCTCACCCTCCGGTAGCGGCACCAGCTCATACCCTTCTCGCACACTGATCTCGATATCCTCAATCCACTCCACCTTGTTGGCGGCCATCAACCCCTCCACTCGACGCAGCAACCCCGCTTCGGGAATCGGAATCATCAATACCCCAGCACCACCACGATCAGCCTGTAGCGTCAGCGGTTCACCCATCGCCTGACTCAATACCAGCTCCTCGAGTGAACGTCCGGTACCAAAACGCAGTAGCCGTCCGCACTGCCCACCGATGGTTCTTGAGGCAACCTCGAGCACCCACGGCCCTGCATCGTTTATACGCAATTCGGCGTGTACCGGCCCCTCCTGCAATCCGTAGGCGTGACAGGCTGCGACCACTACCTCGGCCACACTCTGCTGCGTCGCCTCATCAAATCGTGAGGGGGTGATGTAGTAGCTCTCTTCAAAGAAGGGCCCTTCGAGTGGATCGGGTTTATCGAACAGCGCCAACACACTCAGCTCACCTCGATGTAGCATCCCCTCCAGCGCCACCTCACGCCCCGGAAGATACGCCTCCACCAGTAGCATGTTCTGCTCATCCTCGCCGCGCCCATCACGCAACATGGGGCGTACTCGCTCGACAGCGGCAGAGAGCTGCGCCTGATCATCGACACGAATCACACCACGACTGCCCGACATCGCCAGCGGTTTAACCACAGAGGGGAATTCGATAGAAGCGAGTTGTTTCTCGTGGAGATCACGCAGATCGAGCAGCCAGTGTTTCGGTACGGGAACGCCAGCATCCGCAAGGGTGGCACGTGCTAGATCCTTGCGCCGACTGATAACGGCTGCCTGGGGAGGATTGTGAGGGAGATTGAGCTGGGCGGCGAGACGGCTCGCCATCTCAATAGTGGCATCATCACTGCCAACCACACCGGCAAAGGGATGCTCTGCAGCCGCCTCAAGCAGACGCTCGAGTGCCTGTTGTGGATCGCTCAGATCGATATGAAGACCGTCGGCCACGGCGCCGACCAGAGAGTGTTTGCCTTCGGAGGCAACCAGAAAATCGATATCGAGACGATTGGCCGCCTCGATATAGGGTGCAATGCGATAGCTGTTGTGGGGTGCGACCAGCAGCAGACGCGCGCGCTGGCGCGATGCCACTGTCACGCAAGCCTACTCAGGCGCAGCCGCCGCCACCGCCTCCGGTTGCGCCGCAGGCAGAGCAACCGCCGCTGCCGCCAACGCTGGCGAAGACGTTATTGAAGACGAAGCTGGAACCCATACCCTGCTCGACGAAGTCGATCTCAGCACCATTCAGATAGTTAAGTGCAACGCTATCGACATAGACGTTCAGATCGTTCTCGCTCCAGAGTCTGTCGAAGTCACTGGTCATGGTGGTGAAGGTCATACCGTAGGTCATACCGCCACAGCCACCGCCGGAGACGAAGATACGTACACCCTTCACCTCATCATCCTCAACATCACCGAGCAGTTCGATCAGCTTGTCACGTGCTGCAGGGGTTACATTCAGATCGGAATTGGTAATCTCACTTCTATAGCTCTGTTCACTCATCGTACTTACCTCTATCTCCACCCACAGGGAGGGCAGACTTGGCTGTTTCAATATGGGCCGATAGTGCCGTCACACTCACACCATTGCAACCACAGCCCGATAACCACTTAGACTACGGTGTTATGGCGCCGTTCGCCCATACCCTAGATATAGGCGATTTCAGCACGCTTCTCACTATCCTCAGAGCGCCCATTGCAGGGCTTTACACGTATACTATGGCGCACAAATCAGGAGAGCGGCATGGACCCACGAGAAGATCTGGTTCGCCACTACAAGTGGCTGCGCCAATACGGCATCAACGACTCCCACAGCGGCAATGCCTCGGTGCGTGTGGATGAGGATATCTGGATCACCCCGACCGGCGCCTGCGCTGACACCCTCACCCCCTCCGATCTGATCCGCTGCCCAATGCAGAGCGCACCACCCGAGGGGGCCTCACTCGATACCGCACTCCACCTGGCCGTCTACCAGTCCAACCCAGCAGCCACCGCCATCCTCCACAGCCACGGCGCCCACAGCGTGGCGATGACCATGAACGGCGATGACTTCATTCCGCCCGATTTCGAGGGTGCCTACTACTTCCAGCGCATCCCGGTGGTTACAGTCGACTACGCCCGCTACCTCGACGAAGCACCCAGCCGTGTTGCCGAGCAGCTGGCCGAACACAAAATAGCGGTAGTACGCGGTCACGGCGTTTACGCCTGTGCCGAGACGATCAACCTCGCCTACAAGTGGAGCTGCTCCTTTGAGCTCTCGGCCAAGACGGCATGGCTGGCACAGCAGGCGGGCACCCTGCCCACCAACAACAGTTAACGGAGCCCGCTTGTGACTCAGGAGAAACACCCCGTCCCCGTTGTGATGGCGATCTCGGGTAACGATCCGACCGGCGGCGCCGGCATCGCCGCCGATATCGAGGCGATCGCCAGCATGGGCTGTCAGACCGCCCCGGTCATCACCGCACTGACGGTACAGGACACCCACAACGTACTCAGCATCGCCCCGACACCGACCACTCTTCTGATCGAACAGGCCCGTGCCGTGTTTGAGGACATGCCGATCGCCGCGGTAAAGATCGGCATGACCGGCAGCATCGGCAATATCGAGGCGATCCATACCCTGCTACGCGACTATCCCGAAACACCGGTGATTCTCGATCCGATCCTCGCCGCAGGCGGTGGCACCGAGCTCAGCAGCGGTGAGATGGTCGAGGCGATGGTTGAACTACTGCTACCGCAAACCACCATTCTCACCCCCAACTCGATCGAAGCACGGCGTCTCGCCCCCAACGCCGACACCCTCGACGCCTGCGCTCAGGAGATCCTCGCAACCGGCTGCGAACTGGTACTGATTACTGGCGCACACGAGGAAAGTGAGCAGGTCGAAAACACCCTCTACGGCAACATGCGCCGCCTGGAGCGTTTCAGCTGGGAGCGCCTGCCACACAGCTACCACGGTTCCGGCTGCACGCTGGCCGCCGCCATCGCTGGCCTGATGGCACAGGGGCTTGAGCCCTTCACTGCCATTAACGAGGCGCAGGAGTACGCCTGGGAGAGTCTGCGAAACGGCTACCGCAGCGGCATGGGGCAGCACCATCCCAACCGCTTCTTCTGGGCCTGGAACGATCCAGAAGAGGGCGCGCAGTGAGCGCCGCACTCCACGGACTCTATGCGATCACCGATCGCAGCCTCACCCCTGACGATCAACTGATTCCGGCAGTCGCTGCAGCGATTCAGGGTGGCGCAAAGATCATCCAGTATCGCGACAAGAGCGACGATGCACAGCGCCGCCAGTGGGAGGCGCAGGACCTGCTAAATCTCTGCCGTGCACTCAACACCCCACTGTTGATTAACGACAACATCGAATTGGCAGCCGCCATCGGTGCCGATGGTGTGCACCTCGGGCAGCAGGATGGTGAGCTACAGAGCGCACGCACGTTGCTCGGAGATGATGCGATCATCGGCATCACCTGCCACGACAATGTCGATCTCGCCATCGCTGCAGAGCGGGGTGGCGCCAACTACGTCGCCTTCGGCCGCTTCTTCTCTTCAAAGATAAAACCCGAGGCGCCACCTGCCGATCCCGCGCTACTTACCACCGCCCGTGAACAGTTAACCGTTCCGATTGTTGCCATCGGCGGCATCACCCCGGAAAATGGCGCGCAGCTCATTTCGGCGGGTGCCGATATGGTAGCGGTGATCAACGGTGTCTTTGGCGAAGCAGATATCAGCGCCGCCGCACAACGATTTGCAACACTATTTAAATGAACCTATTCACTTTAGAGAGCGATAAGGAATAACCATGGCCCACTCACACGAACTCTTCGAAGCAGCCCAGAAACATATCCCCGGTGGCGTGAACTCACCAGTCCGCGCCTTCAAGGGGGTGGGTGGCGAGCCACTGTTTATCCAGCGCGGCGAAGGGGCCTACACCTACTCCGAGAGTGGCAACCGCTACATCGATTACGTCGCCTCCTGGGGCCCGATGATCGCCGGACACGCCCATCCCGAAGTTATCAAGGCGGTACAGGAGACAGCAGCCAACGGCCTCAGCTTCGGCGCCCCCACCATGCTCGAGACCGAGATGGCCGACAAGCTGGTCAGCCTGGTTCCCTCAATGGATATGGTGCGCATGGTCAGCTCCGGCACCGAGGCGACCATGAGCGCTATCCGTCTGGCGCGTGGCTACACCGGCCGTGACACCATCGTGAAGTTCGAGGGGTGCTACCACGGCCACTCCGACTCACTGCTGGTGAAGGCGGGCTCCGGCATGCTCACCCTCGGTGAGCCGAGTTCTCCCGGCGTGCCTGCATCACTCGCCGAACACACCATGACCCTCGCCTACAACGATGCCGATGCGGTCCGCGAGGCGTTCAAAAAACACGGCTTCCAGATCGCCTGCATTATCGTCGAACCGGTCGCCGGCAACATGAACTGCATCCCACCCGCCCCCGGCTTCCTAGAGACCCTGCGCGAGGTATGTGACGAGTTCGGCACCGTGCTGATTTTTGATGAGGTGATGACCGGCTTCCGCATCTCACTCGGCGGCGCACAGGGCCACTACGGCATCAAACCCGACATGACCACGCTCGGTAAGGTGGTCGGTGGAGGCATGCCAGTCGGCGCCTTCGGCGGTAAACGCGAAATCATGGAGAAGATCTCCCCCCTCGGACCTGTCTACCAGGCGGGCACCCTCTCCGGTAATCCGGTGGCGATGGCCGCAGGACTTGCCACCATGAAGCTGATCGAACAGCCAGGGTTCTATGAGGGGATTAGCACCAAGGTCGAGAAGCTGGTCGCTGGCATCATGGCGCAGGCAAAGGAGAAGGGAGTAGCGATGAGCGAGAACCATGTCGGCGGTATGTTTGGCCTCTTCTTCACCGAAGAGCAGAAGATCACCTCCTACAGCCAGGCGGTAGAGAAGAGCAACGCCGACCGCTTCAAACTCTTCTTCCACGGCATGCTCAACGAGGGAGTCTATCTGGCACCCTCCGCCTTCGAAGCAGGCTTCGTCTCCAGTATGCACACCGACGAAGATCTCGATGCTACCATAGAGGCGGCAGGTCGAGTGCTGGCGACGCTGTAAGTTTAAGTGCCATCCACTCTGAAACGCCACCCTAGGGTGGCGTTTCTGTTTCCAGCCACACCACATCTTATCAAGCGCCTTAAGCTGCCGCTGACCGCCATGGATAGCGAAGCGAAGGCGGTTAGTCCGCGATAGTCGACGCCGTCTGCCTATTCGTAGTTGAGAGCGAGAGCGAACGACGAAGACTCGCAAAAATAGCGACTCCCCTGTTGATTATTATCATCAACAGATTTAAAGTTTATTTGTATAATATTTTATACGCCGCATAAATCTAGGAACATTCAGTATGGATACTGAGAAACCCATCACATGGATAGGATCAAGTCGAGATGACTTACTTAAGTTCCCAGTCTCTGTCAAAAGGTCGGCAGGTTACCAGCTTCACCGCCTTCAGCATGGACTTAAACCGTCAGACTTTAAGCCGTTTAGCCAGGTGGGACCAGGCACATACGAGGTTAGGATTCGTGATTCCAGTGGCATATTTCGAACCATCTACGTCGCCAAATTTGATGAAGCCGTATATGTATTGCATGCCTTCCAGAAGAAGAGTCAACGCACACCCAAGCAAGATATCGAAATCGCCACAGACCGTTATCAAGCCGTTCTGAAACACCGAAAAATGAGGTAACACCAATGGCTACACATGACACAACCATCCAGCACACCACACCAGCCAACGGTAACGTCTTCGATGATCTCGGCTTTCCTCCATTGGAAGCGAACAAGCTTCAACTAAAGGCGCAGCTAATGGTCACGATCACGCAATGGGTCAATGAACATCAACTCACTCAACAACAAGCCGCTGAACAACTGGAAGTTAGTCGCCCACGCGTATCGGATGTCGTAAACGGGAAGATCGAAAAATTCACCATCGACGCCCTTGTCGACATGATCGAGCACACCGGCCAGCACGTCACGATGAATGTTGCTTAGCAATAGAACTTAAAGGACCAATATGAGTCGAGCAGGCGCTCTCTCCAACGAGGCTATCAATATCAAACCTCTATCGCCGTATCTTGGCTCATCGAACTTCTACGTAGCCCAGAAACCATAGACTCGGTACAAGCCGAATCGATGGGAATACCCGGCATTGAAGAACAAGCCTCCGTAGACGACGTAGTTATCATCTATCGCAACCAGCCAAGATTACACATTCAGGCTAAGAAGAATCAGACACACCACAAATCCTGGTCAATAAGTGACCTCAAAGATGAGCTAGTCAAAGCACACGAACAGCTGATCTTTTCCCCAGGCGTGCTTGTTCGATTTGTATCCAGAAGCAGTTTTGGTGACATTCAGATACTGTCAGAGGAATGCATACGGCACCCAGACCTGCACACATTCAAAAAGCAAGCACCCTCAAAACAACAGCAGCTTCTAACTAAATTATCAGGATTGTTAAGAATCGATGCAGCCAGCGCCTTCGAGACAGCCCGCCATTTGAGATTTATGGTTACAGGAGATCAAAGCAGCCTCGACTCTAGGAATCGAAACGATCTAAACACCATCACTGCAAAACCAGACATAGCAGTTTCACTGCTAGAATCGATGCTTAACCGGCATCAAGCCAAACTTCCTGATTCGATCACACTTATCACACGTGAGGACATCATCAAGAAGTTTTCCGAAGCAGGGCTCGTGATCACCCCAATTCGTACCGAGCAGGAAATCTTGGACAACTTCGCCCGTACATAGGCCATTGGTCGATCCTGGCAAAGAACTATTGCTGAAACCGTTATCCCGACATCCTATTTAGGTCATATTGAAGAGCATCTACAAAAGTTAGAGAACCTGATGATCCTTGGCGGACCCGGCTCGGGAAAAACCTGCGTCCTTCTGGATTTGGCTGACCATCTCGAATCGAAAACTGAATTTGGACTCCTGTTCATCAAAGCTGACGAATACCAGGATTATCAATCAGAGGAGGAGATAGCCCATTCTGGATTGACCAAGGACATTGCAGGACAGTGCTCCCGACTCGCCATCTTACGCCCCGTTGTCATCATCATCGATTCGCTCGACGTACTCTCTACCAGCCGTCAATATCGACCACTTAGATACTTTCTATCCCTGATCGACCAGCTTCGCCGAATCGATAACGTTGCCATTGTTGCCGCTTGTCGCGAGTTCGACCTCAAATACGATCCTCACCTCAGAGACCGCGACTGGGGAACAACCGTCACCATCAGCCCTCTTGACTACCAGACACAGGCCTCCCCCTTACTGTCACGACTCGGCAATGATCCCGACAAAGTGCCTGAAAACCGCCGCCATGCACTCTGTAACCCGCAGTACTTAAAACATTACGCGAAACTGGTTCATTCAGGCGTTTCCTCAGTACCCATGTCTCACTACGGCCTCTATGAGCTGCTAATCGATGAGTTAATCGTACATTCACCCGAACTAGGTCAACACGCCTTAGACGCGATACAGACGATGGCGCATGAGATGCTAACTCATCGATCTACCGGGATTGCCAAAGCAGCCTTCAAGCTACCAAGCTCCATCAATAAGCTACAAAGCCTTGAAATCATCCAGGAACGGACACCAGGCAGACTTGAGTTTTCTCACCAAACCTGGCTCGAAATGCTCTCGGTCCGGTACGCCATAACCCACGGGAACAACCTGCCGGGGAGTCGCTATTTTTGCGAAAGTTTGTTTTGGGCATCCAAGCCCAAGCAAACAGCAAAAACTTCACGCGACCGTTTATGCCTGCGGCGCCCCGA
>NZ_MPRL01000030.1:0-45593 GCF_002020875.1 Solemya pervernicosa gill symbiont
CAGGTCTGAGCATTCTGGTCGTCGATGACAATGCGATCAACTTGACGTTGGCGACGACCCTGCTGGATACCGAAGGGGCAACTGCTGTGGCTGCCAAGAGCGCGGAAGAGGCGCTTGAGCTTGTTAATAAACAGCGTTTTGACCTGATCCTTATGGATCTTGAGATGCCTGTGATGAGTGGTATTGAGGCCGCGCAGCAACTTAAAGAGGTTCAGAGTGGTGGTCGTGCGACGCCCATTGTCGCACTCACCGCGCACGCCTTTCCCGAAAAGCGGCAGGAAGCGCTGGATGTTGGGATGAACGATCTGCTGGCTAAACCCTATACCGCAGAGCAGCTCTATGACGTCATCAAGAGGTGGTGTGTTGAAAATGAATCGCAAACTGACGCAGAAGCGTTAACACAAATATCCGCTAGTGATGATCTACCACTCTATGATCGTGAAGCGGCCCTCGCTGCCGTGGGTGGCAACGAATCGGTAGCCACACAGCTACTTAAACAGTTCATGGAAAACCTGGCCATCAGTGAGGCGGCTATGGTCTCAGCACAAGAGTGTAGTGCCGATGAGCAGCTCTATCAAGCAATACACAAGCTGGCCGGTTCAGCCAGTAGTGTTGGTGTCTTGGCGCTTCATGCAGAGGCGATTCAGTTGCTGGAACTGCTGAGAGGAGAATCAGGTTCTGAAG
This sequence comes from Solemya pervernicosa gill symbiont, assembly GCF_002020875.1. Taxonomy (NCBI): domain Bacteria; kingdom Pseudomonadati; phylum Pseudomonadota; class Gammaproteobacteria; species Solemya pervernicosa gill symbiont. The sequence goes on from NZ_MPRL01000030.1 coordinate 685, forward strand.
GTATGGTTAATGATGCTATTGCCAGGCTCCAGGCACTGATTATGGAAACAAAAACGACACTGTCTCGTGAAGTAGAGGCTCTTCAATAGCTCGTTCAGCAGATCGATTGTGGCTGGTAACTTGGCCTTATATGGGGGATCTGATATTCTCTCGCTCCTCTGCCAATCACCCCAAATTGAGTGCAACGTAGATTTACCGATACGTGAGCACCAACGTGGTTGAATACTCCATCTGGAGAGCAGAACCGAGTTTTGGTGACCGGTGTTGGTCCCCTCGCGACGAGAAACTGTGAATCCGGTCAGGCCTGGAAGGGAGCAGCCGCAGCAGTGGATTCGGGCGCCGAGGTGTGGCTGGCATCGGTTGCCTCCATTTTTACTGATATCAAAGCCTGTTTTGTTGCGTTATGTGCATTGTGTGTCGATTCGCAATGCCATGTTCTGCGCTGGCGCCTACATCCCCTAATCCTGTATATTTGCTCCTTCTATTCGACTCGGATTTCAGCTGATTCCAGATGAGCTATCAGGTTCTCGCCCGTAAGTGGCGACCACGCAATTTCAGCGAGATGGTTGGGCAGGAGCACGTACTTCGTGCGCTGATCAATGCACTCGATAACGACCGCGTTCACCACGCCTTTCTCTTCACCGGTACACGAGGTGTTGGCAAGACGACTATCGCACGTATTCTCGCCAAGTCGCTTAATTGTGAACAGGGAGTTACTTCAACACCCTGCGGTGAGTGCGCGGCCTGTACTGAGATCGATGAGGGACGGTTTATCGACCTGATCGAGGTCGATGCGGCATCCAGGACCAAGGTCGAAGATACACGTGAGCTACTCGAGAACGTGCAGTACGCACCGACACGCGGACGCTACAAGGTCTATCTGGTGGATGAGGTGCACATGCTCTCCAACCACAGCTTCAATGCACTGCTGAAGACCCTTGAAGAGCCACCGCCACATGTGAAATTTCTGTTGGCGACCACCGATCCGCAGAAACTTCCCGTGACGATTCTTTCACGCTGTCTGCAGTTCAATCTCAAGCGTCTGCCCGTGAGTCGCATTGGCGGATATCTGGAGCTTCTCCTGGGGAAGGAGGCGATCAACTTCGATCAACCCGCGCTGGGACTACTCGCCAGGGCTGCCGATGGCTCAATGCGTGATGCGCTCAGTCTGCTCGATCAGGCGATCGCCTTTGGCGGCGGTATCGTCTCGGAGGCGGAGACGCGTGCAATGCTCGGTACGATCGAGCAGGAGCATGTGATTGAATTGGTCAGCGCATTGGCCGATCAGGATCCTCAGCCGATCTTTGCCAAGGTTGAGCAGCTATCAGAATTCTCCCCCGATTATGCCGGACTGCTGAATGAGGTTATCACCCTGTTGCACCGCATCGCCCTTGCACAGACGATTCCCGAGGCCATTGACGACACCTATGGTGATCGAGACGCCGTTATCGAACTGGCGAACCGCTTTGATGCCGAAGAGTTGCAGCTCTACTACCAGATCGCCCTGATCGGTCGACGAGACCTACCGCTGGCTCCAGTGGCGCGTAGCGGTTTTGAGATGGTATTGCTGCGGATGTTGGCATTCTCACCTGAAGAGAGTGGGACGACTAGTGGGGGAGGCGATCGTCCGGTTGCTCGTCGTGAGGCTGCGCCGCGTAGTACGCCACGGCCTGCTCGCACAGAGGCTGCACCCTCAGCAGCCCCAGCGGCATCTCAGCCGGGTGTTAATCGTGAAGCTGTGTCTGAACCGACTGAGGGATCGAGCCCCATTTCACGCGCTCGCTCAGCGCTCTCTGCAGCAACTGCACAAAAGGCGGCTCAGCCCGCTGCTGAGAAGAGGCCGAGTGAAGCCCCCGTTTATCAAGCTCCGGTGGCCGAACCAGAAACGCCCCCCGCTGCAACCGCCGCTAAGGCGCCATTACCACCTGAGTGCAGCTGGCCTGATGTGGTTACAGCCTTAGGTTTGAGTGGTGCATCCGTCCATCTCGCTAACAATTGCCTCTTTGTTGAGGCGGATCAAAGTAGCGTTACTCTACAGCTCGATCCGGCAGCTGAGCATCTGCGTAGTCAGAGCGTTGAGCAGCGTCTACATAAGGGATTGGAAAACTATCTGGGAAAGAGCACCCGTCTAGTCATTAAGGTTGAAAAGCCGGTGGCAGAGACACCGGCACAGGCGCAGGTTCGAAATCGTGAAGAGCGTCATCAGGCTGCAGTGGAGTCGATGCAAAAAGATATAAATGTCAAAGAGATAGTGGATGTTTTTGATGCAACTTTGCATCAGGATTCGGTGCGTCCGATCGACTATTAGTACTATCGATATCAGATAAATTCAGTAATCACTGTCCACTATATTGTGGACCGGAATAGATAGAGGAACAGGCAATGAAAGGTGGACTAGGTAACCTGATGAAGCAGGCTCAGCAGATGCAGGCCAATATGGAAAAGGCGCAGGCTGAGCTGGCCAATATGGAGATTACCGGTGAATCGGGCGGCGGCATGGTGAAGGTTGTGATGACCGGTAAACATGAGCTGCGTCGAGTCTCGATTGATGATTCCCTTGTCGGTGACGATAAGGAGATGCTGGAGGATCTGATCGCTGCTGCGGTCAATGATGCGGCCCATAAGGTTGAGGCGGCTACCCAGGAGCAGATGAGTGGCTCAATGGGTGGGATGCAGCTTCCACCTGGTTTTAAACTCCCCTTTTAGATTACGGTCGTGTCAAAGGACCTGATCTCCCAGCTGATCGATACGCTTCGCTGTCTGCCCGGTGTTGGGCCGAAATCGGCGCAGCGCATGGCCTACCATCTGCTTGAACGCAACCGAGAGGGTGGCAACAAACTTGCTCATGCCTTGGTTGAGGCGATGGAACATGTCGGCCACTGCCGTATCTGCAATACCCTCACCGAGCACGATGAGTGTGAGATCTGTTCAAATCAGGGACGTGACGGCTCGTTGCTCTGTATTGTTGAGACCCCAGCTGATGTGCTGGCGATCGAGGCAACCGGGTATCGTGGTCGTTACTACGTCTTGATGGGGCACCTCTCACCACTTGATGGAATCGGGCCAGAGGAGCTTGGGTTGCAAAAGCTGGCAGATCACCTCGATAGAGGTGGAATTGATGAGTTGATTCTTGCAACCAACTCGACGGTTGAGGGTGAAGCGACCGCTCACTATGTGGGCGAGATGGCACACAAACGCGAGATCCGTGCCAGCCGTATTGCCCACGGCGTTCCGATTGGCGGTGAGCTGGAGTATATCGATGGTGGCACGCTTGCCCATGCACTGGCGGGGCGCCAATCGGTTTAGTGGTCTAACTATTTCCTGAAAATGTCTTTACTAAGATTAACGTAACCAACTGTTATTAATGATAACTATGGAAGAGTGTCTGTTTTGTAAAATGGTGGCTGGTGAGATAGAGCCACAGTGCGTCTACGAGGATGAGCAGGTGCTCGCCTTCCGGGATATCAATCCCCAGGCACCAACCCACGTTTTAATTATTCCCAAGCAGCACCTATCGACGATCAACGATCTTGATCACGAACATGAGCAGCTTGTTGGTCGACTCTATATAGCAGCCCAGAAAATCGCTGCTACAGAGGGGCTTGCTGATAGTGGTTATCGGACGGTGATGAACTGTAATGCTGACGCCGGTCAGACAGTATTTCATATCCACCTCCACCTGCTCGGTGGTCGCAGGCTGGGCTGGCCACCGGGTTAATTCTGGTCGTCACACGACGATGCTCAAATCTGAGATACCTAAGGATAGAGATTACCTTTAATGAATCAGCAGCAAGCAACAACACCAACAAGAAATGGTCCGTGCCCATGCGGTAGCGGTAAGAAATTTAAAGACTGCTGTGGAGAGATAGAGAACAGTTCGGTATCACGACATCAGCAGTCTCAGAAAAGCGGTGTGCCACCTCACATCATCAAGCATATCGAAGAGGGTATGAGTGCTGCCAAGGCATTGACGGATGGTGGTGATCAAGAGGCTGCCGAGCATCGTTTGCAACAATTAATTAGTGAAATTCCAAAGGCTATCGACCCTCTGCGTATGTTGGTTGGGTTGATGAAAGCCCGCAAAGTGAGCAGTGATGAGCTGGTCGATCTTCAGGCAAGGCTGGTCATGCTCAGTCCAGAAAGCGATGCCTTTCTCTGTGATGCAGCCCAAACGCTGCTTAATTTAAAACGATATGCTGAGGCTGAACGCTGTGCTCGGCGTGCTGTTGGAATCCGCCCGACCAATCCGCAAGCACATAATGTTCTGGGAATGGTGTTGGCAGAGATGCATCAGCCTGATGGTGCTGAATACCATTATAAACAGGCCTTGAGTCAACACATTCCGGTTGGAAAGCTCTGTGCCAATCTCGCCTTTGTACTAAAACAGCAAGGAAAAATTGAGGAGTCAGCCGCTTTCTATCGAAAAGCGGTCGCGCTCGAACCGGATAACGCCGTCAATCTACTGACCTGGGCCAAGCTTGAAGAGTCATTGAAGCATTTTGATACCGCCTGGGATCTTGTAGAGCGTGCAAGGAAGGTCTCCTCTGACAAGGCGTGTCTGGTGCTTGAGTCGACACTCTTGCGGCGTGAAGGGCGACTCGAGGAGGCTCTGGAAAAGCTTAATGGCATCGATGTTGAGGATGAGAAGGATGTTTTCTTAATTAGTTACTTCAATGAGCGCGCACAGGTGCTCGATAAATTGAAAAGATTTGACGAGGCGTTTGTCGCCATCGATCAATCGAATAGCCTGATTCGGAAAACGAGAGAGTCGATATACGATAGCGCATCCAATCGAACTACTGTTGAGCGTTACGAGCAGTTTTATCAAGCACGTCGAATCAAGGAGATACCGTGTTGCGGTAATGATCCCGATGTTCCAGAGCAGGCCACCCCCCTGTTTATTGTTGGCTTCCCACGTTCTGGTACAACGATGGTCGAGCAGATCTTAACTTCCCACCCGAATATTTCGGCAGGCGATGAACTCACCTATTTGTGGCGTATCAGTCAACTAGCTCCCACACTGCTGGGAAGAAGAGGGGAGTTTCCCGAATTTCTCAGCAAGCTGGATCAGTCAACGCTCGAGGCGGGGTTGAAGAGTCTGCGTGAGTACTACCTCTGCAATGCGATAGCCGATCGTGTCGTTGGATCTGAGACCAAGCTTTTTACCGACAAGATGCCGCTCAATGAGATGCATTTAGGACTGATTAATCTGATCTTCAATGACGCTCCCATTATTCATATGATTCGTCACCCTCTCGATGTTGTGCTTTCAAGCTACTTCAATGATCTTACTCACGGTGATAACTGCTCCTACAGTCTGGTTAGTGCCGCACAACACTACGCTCTGATATTTGAGCTGGTGGAGCATTACAAAGCCAATCTCGATATGCGTTATCACGCGGTTCGGTACGAGGACATCGTCGATAATCCTGAAACCCATATCCGCGAGCTACTCGAATTCGTGGGTGAGGAGTGGGATGATCGCTGCCTCGATTTTCACAAAAACAAACGTTTTGCCAGAACGGCCAGCTATGCGCAGGTGACTGAGAAGCTCTATACCCGATCGGTATTCCGATATAAGAACTACCGAACACAACTTGAGGCGATTATTCCAATCCTCGAACCGGCTATTTCAGCGCTTGGATATACAGTCGAATAGCGCTTAGGTGAGCTAAATGTGTGCTGTAAGTAGTTTTTTCCTCTATTTGAGAATGGGATTATTTTGTAGCTTATTAGCCTCAAACAGGTCTGATTTATTTTTGATGTCATCATTGGAAAAGTAGATGTTATCTAACTGATTGTAATATGGGTAATTATTGAGTTTGTTGTTTGAATGATAAATGGTGGGTTTAGTTGTTATTTTCAGGAATTGTGACTAGAATTATGCAAATTCTTATGATCGACGTTCATCTTTAATGATCGTTTGTGACAAAACAACAATTCCATGGAGAGGTTTCTCAATGAGCCATCGTCGTAGCCGTACAAAAGCACAGGTTGTCGCACGTAACGAAAGACAGAAACGATCTCCCCACTTCAAACACACCATGATTGCAGCAGCTGTCGCAATGGCTATGCTGCCAGAGGCACAGGCTCTGGCCAGCAATGCGGTCAATATTGAAACCTACTTCAAACCTGGCAATCGACGTGCACTGGTTGGCGTGGAAGCTGTTTTCGCGATGGCTCGCCGTGAAGACTCGCTCTGGTTTACTGATATTAAGTTCACTGGGACCAACAAGGAGACGATGGAAGCCAACGTCGCTCTGGGACGTCGCTGGTTCAACGATTCTAACAACTGGCTCATCGGTGGTTTCGGCTCATTCGACAAGCGTCAATCGCGCAGTAAAGAGGTCTATGACCAGTTGACCTTTGGTTTTGAGGCGCTGAGCGACACCTGGGACTTCCGCGCCAACTACTACTATCCAATCACTGATAAACAGTATGTCGGTGTCGGTAACAAGGGCTGGTTCTCGGGTACATCGCTGATCCGTAGTGGTGTCTACGAAGAAGCACTGGCCGGTGGTGATATCGAGATTGGCCGTCTGCTGCCTGTTTCAAACGAAGTTGAAACCCGCGCCTTCCTCAGCGGTTATCGTTTTAGTGGTGACCTCGATACCACCGTTACCGGCATGGGGGCTCGTCTTGAGGTGCGTCCGCAGCAGAATCTGATCTTCGGTCTTCAGGTGCAGCAGGATGATCAGCGTGATGTGCAGTACTACGCTGAGATTCGTTACAGCTTCGGCCACAAGAGCAAGAGTGCTATTCGTACGCTCAATGAGCGCATGATGGATCCGGTCCGTCGCGATCCCGATATCGTCACCACCGGTCCGACCGATAGCGAAAACCGTAACTTCGGTACCCTCTACAGTGATGATGTAATTCACATCGACAATGAAGGTGGTGAAGGTGGTGGTGATGGTAGCGCAACGAATCCCTACGAGACGGTAGGGGATTGTAATGCCGGTCGCTGTGAGGGTAGTGAAGGGGCGCTGATTTTCGTCCATGAAGGTAGTTCTCCCTACGACACAGAATCCTTCTCCCTCGAATATGGTCAGACTCTCTGGGGCCAAGGTTATCAGTTACTCGACATTCTAGACGATGGTAACGGCGATCCGCTGGAGCTGGGATCGTCAAACATGCCTACCCTTGAAGGGGGCGAGTTTGATGGCGGTGTTAGTGGTCGCCTGAATGACAGCAATACCGTGATGGGCCTTAGGTTTGCCGGAAATGCAACCGGAATTCTGGCTGACAACAACACAGATTTTAATATTCACGACAACGAATTCGATCTTGATATCGGTAATGTTGCTATCGAAATCAACACCTACGCTGAAGGTGCAGAGGGTAGTGAGTCGACTGTTGGTACGATCAGTAATAACTACTTCTATGCGACAGAGTACGGCGTTGCAATTGTGGCTACGGCTGAAGGTTCTGAGGGCGCAACGGTTACTCAGGACGTCACCATTAGTAATAATGGTATCTATGGTCTTGGATACGGCGTTGTTATGAGTAATAGCGCCAAGTACGGTGCTATCTCAACTCAGACGGTCAGCCTTGAAGATAACTGGATCGTTACTGATAATCCTGCAGTGTTGGCCTATAACGATGCTCAGCATGAAGGGTCCTACGGCGTACAGAATGTCAATCTTGATGGTAATGTTGTCTTGTCCTACAGCGTTCCTGTGATGGCGGTCAACCTTGCTGGAGACGCATTCGATGAATGGGAAGATGGGGTACCTGTAGGTGGCGACGCGGGCTCGGGTTACGGATCGGCATCCCAGACCATTACGATGTCTGACAATATGGCCTACGGAGTCGCCCATGGTCTCTATGCACATACCGAAAGTTTCGGATACGGTGTAAGCACGCAGACGATTATGTCAGAGAATGACCAGTTCACAGGTTTCTTCTCTGGTATGACCACCACCGTCTTCTCCAAGTATGGAAGTTCATCAACGCAGAATGTCACGCTGGATGACTCTGTTGTATTTGGTTATGGCGTTGGTGTACTGGCGAATGCCTCTGCAGGCGAAGGTGGCTACACTGAGCAGAATCTGACCATCGAGAATGGAACTCGAATCGACGGCTACGGTATCGGGTTGCTGGCATCGGCAGGTAAATATTTAGAAGAGTCTCCTTACTCTCTCGGTTCGATTGTTGGTGAGGTGGAGTATGGTGATCTGACCGGATTTACTGAACAGACCGTCACCATGGATAGCAGTATTATCGGTTCCAAGTATGAGGGACTCGATAATATTAATGCTGTTGGCGCCTACTTCGTAGTCAGTAGTGACTATGGCTCTACATCGCATCAGACGGTCACTTTGACCGATAATGTTATCGATAGTGCGTATGGTAACGGACTGATTGCTGTTGCTGACGATTATGGTGTCACTAATCAAACAGCCACCCTGTCAGGCAATACAATTACCTCTGGTTCCAGACTTCATGATCCCGTCTATGGCACGTACTCACTCAATATTGTTGCGGATGGTGGCGATGCCCCCTATGGCGGCAATGTAACCCAGGATGTCACACTGAGTGATAATATGATTGGCTTTGATGAGTACGCAGGAGAGGGTTATGGCATCCCGGTAAGAATCGATGCAGATGGTGATTATGGTCTGGTGGATCAGGATGTAAGCTTCAGCGGCGATACATTGGAGTCTGGCGTCTATGGTCCTTCCGTCTATGTAAATAATGATGGCAGCTTCAGTGATACATTCCAGGATGTGGAGCTGAGTAATACCAATATTACTGAGGAAGATGCTGTCGACGATGGTGCAATTGTATGTGAAGTCGATTCCACGCCCGATAACACCAGCATCGATGTTGATGGCAGTGAGATCAGTGGTGAAGTCTGTAGTGATCCTATCTAGATAAGCTCCGAGCTCACTTTCGGTGAGTGAAGCTTATGTTGGTTGAAAATAAAAATGGTCCGGATAATATCCGGACCATTTTTTTATGCTGTTCTGACTAATTCAGAGCGAAAGTCTTCCAACTTTTCGTTACTACTCAGGGTGCCGTGATCGAGATAGAGAAAGCGGATATCAAAATCACTGAAGTAGTTGATCGATTGGTAGAAGCTGCGAGCAACATCTTGTTCCTCCCTGTTCGATAGGTGACGATCGCTCTCGATTCTAACCTCCAGCACCTCTCTCCTGGTCTGGACAATCTGAAAGCGATGAGAGGGTAGGGCCTTAAGTAATGTTTTTTTGAACTGTGTCAGTCGTGGCCACTGTTTATCACCGGAATGGAGTGTCAGCATGTTTCGTTCGCGCCCCATGATCCGTCTGATCGTGGGAAGCCCTCGGCCGCAACCGCACGCTTCGCCAACCTCCGCGTAATCGCCAATCGCGTAGCGAATCAGGGGCATGGCAAAGTTGTGTAACGTTGTCACAATGACTCTGCCGATCTCGCCGGGTTTACATGCCTCGTCCGTATCACTAATCACCTCCAGCAGGACGCTTTCAGACTGAACGTGATAGTTACCGGACTCACCGCACTGAAGCGCCATGTAGCCGCACTCCTTGCTGGTGTAGATGCCGTAGAGTTTGGCGTTAAATACCTTGTTAAAAAGTACAACACTCTCAGGCTGAACAACTTCACCAAAGGCGATTGCCTCCTCGAGTGCCGGTAGGGTCTTGTTGTGTTGTTCGAACCAGGCAGCGATGGCATTGAGATTGGAGGCGTAGCTGTGCAGGTAGGTTGGATTCTGTTCTATTAACCATCGGCACTGTTTTTCAATGGGATTTGAAACATCCAGAGCAACGGAGGCGGTGGTGTGAAAGAGGGTGTTTGTTATCGGTCCCCAACCCGCTATCTCAAGGCCATCTTTGAAACGCGGGTCATTATCGGGGGTGTCACGAATATAGGCGATCTTTTTTGTGAAGTCCCGCTGGTGCCAGAGGTGATCGCGCAGGGTATGAGTCTTCCAGATAAAGTGACTATATTGCGTACCGATAAAGTCGATCGACTGGCCGGTTGAACCGGAAGTGCTCCCTTTGTGACACGCCCCATGCTGCTTCGGAATAGCCGTCGAAATTATGCTCTTCTGCTCACGCTGTATCGTCCCTCTCTCCAGTATCGGCAGCTGCGACCATTGCTCTGGTGAGTAAATCTTGTCGGGGTGAAGATCGTCGCTATCGAGTCGCTGTCGGTAGTACGAGCAGCTCTGGTAGGCGTGTTGAAGCAGTACGGTAGCCTGTTGAAACTGACGCTCGTTGATATATTCCGGTGATTGCCACTGATCGTGTTCCATCTGGTAGATCACGGAGAGCAGTCGCGCACCCTCTTGAGAGGGGATGGCGGGCCAGGCAGATTCTGCAATAGAAGTGACGAAGGTGCTGTGTCTGTTCGGCCTCAAACGGTCTGCTCCCTATCTGATTGGATGAGTTCAGATCTGAAGTCTTCAAGCTTATGGTTATTGCTAAGCTCTCCGCTGTTTAGATAGTGGAGTTTAATGCTGTAAGCGTACTGCTCTCCAATGCTTTTGTTGAGTGCCTCCCTGATTCGTTCCTCACCAGAGGGGGGCAAGCTCTGGCTGGTTTCGATGCGAAGTTCCAGTTTACGCAGTTCCGTTTGAACCACCTGGAACCGAGGCGTTGTTATGAGCGACAGGAGTACCCCTCTAAATTCACTGTTGAGACTCGGCCACTGTGAGCTTCCGTCGGGTAGACGAAGCATGTTGCGTTCCCTGCCCATCACCTGGCTGATGGTGGGAGAGCCTCGCTTACAGCTGCAGGGTGTAGCAAGCTCAGCATAGTCGCCAATCTCGTATCGAATCAGTGGCATGGCAAAATTGTGTAGAGGGGTGACGATGACTCGCCCCACCTCGCCAGGAAGGCAGGGCTCTCCTTCTGAATCGACTATCTCTAACAGAACGCTTTCAGTCTGCACGTGGTAGCTTCCCTTCTCATGACACTGAAGGGCGAGATAGCCGATCTCATTACTACTGTAGGTTGAGCTGACCGATGCCTCGAAAAGATCACGATAGAGTGAACGGGTATCGGGTTTGAGCAGCTCGCCAAAGGAGAGTGCCTCTTGCAGTGAGGGTAGGGTGTGGTTGTTGAGTTTGAACCAGTTGGCTATCGCCTCGAGATTGCTGGCGTAGCTGAGTAGATAGGTGGGATCGGTCTCGATTAACCAGCGGCACTGCTGCTCAATGGGGGTGGATGAGTCCATGATCGCTGATGGCCCCGTCTCGTATATGGCATTGGTCACTGGACCCCAGCCAGGGATAAGGACACCTTCGCTGAAACGACTGCGCTGCTTCTGCATGTCACGGATATAGGCGATCTTTTTACTGAAATCACGCCGATGCCAGAGATGATCGCGCACGGTGTGCGCCTTCCAGATCAGCTGACTCAGTTCCGTTTTGTGATACGTAAGAGGCTGACCTGTTGAGCCGGATGTGTTGCCGCTGCTGATTCGCCCATGACTCTTTGGAGTGCTGTTAGAGAGAAGGCGATCTTTACTCTCTTGAACGGTTGTCCGTTTCAGTATCGGCAGTGTACGCCAGGCCTGCATCGAGTTGATGTCGTCCGGGTTAATTGCCTGCTCATCTAAGATGGTGCGGTAGTGGTCACAACTACTGTAGGCGTGCTGGAGGAGAATCTTCGCCTGTTGTAGTTGCTGTTTTTCAAGCGTCGCCGGATCGAACCACTGGCTCTGCTCCATCTGGTAGAGCAGCGAGAGCATCTGTGAGCCTTCGGTGGAGGGGATTGCGGGCCAAATGTTTCCCGCTAGTGTCGACTTAACCCGTTGATGATGCTCCGGCTCATCCATCATCTACTTGTCGCCACCAGCACAGATGGCGTGAAAACTCTTCAGGCGAGCTTCGTTGATCCGCTTATCCTCGATCGCCTCTTTCAGGGCGCAGCCCGGTTCGACGATATGACTGCAGTTATTAAAACGGCAGTGACCCAGATAGGGGGAGAACTCCGGAAAGCCGTGGATGATCCGAGTCGGATCGCTCTCCCAGAGGCTGAAGTCCCGCACACCGGGTGAGTCGATCAGGGCGCCGCTTTGGGGTAGATGGTAGAACATCGATGTGGTGGTGGTATGACGGCCGAGACCACTCTGTTCGGAGATGGCGCCGATGCGAATATCCAGGTCAGGCATTATCGCTTTCACTAACGATGACTTGCCGACTCCCGACTGACCCACCAGTACGCTTGTTTTACCTTCAAGCTGACTATTTAACTCATCGAGCCCATGCTCGCTGTGGGTGCTGGCAAAACGTAGCTCATAACCGATGTTTTTATAGATTGAGAGGCGTTCTTTCAATGCAACCAACTCATTTGAGTTCAGCAGATCGATCTTGTTGACCAGAATAATCGGGTGGATCTCACTCAGTTCGGCCGCAACCAGATAACGATCAAGAAGTCCTTCGCTGGGCTCAGGTGCGGTGGCGATGACGACCACGATTTGATCGATATTGGCAGCAACCGGTTTCACCTCGCCACTACTGACGGGGCGTGATAGTAGTGAGTCTCGCGGTAGTAGGGCGGTGACCACCCCATCGCCCTGTTCACTGGCCTGCCATACTATGCGGTCGCCAACGACCAGGGATTCCATGTTCTGCCGCATTTGGCAGCGGTGAAGCTGCTTCTTGTCATCTTCAACCGCGATGGCCTTACCGTAGTGAGCGATTATGGTGCCGCGCTGTTCTGCGCCCAGCATGGTGTCGGCCAGTTTATCGGCCTCTTCAGCGCAGCGTTCTTCAACGCGTGACTTGCGCCGAGCCTGAATGGCACGGATGCGTTCGCGTTGCTGTTTGGTGAGTCTGCGTTTTGCCATCAGAGAAGAACGGTAGAGAGGAAACTACGGGGATTAATCAAACGTTGTTATCCCCGCCGTTAAAGAGCGCATCGATCTGCGCCGCACAGATAAAGTCATTCTCGGAGAGGCCACCAACGCTGTGAGTTGAGAAGTGGATCAGGCAGCGGTTATAGCTCACCTCAAGGTCGGGGTGGTGGTCTTGTTGATGGGCGATCCAGGCGACGCCGTTTACAAAGGCGATGGTCTGGTAGTAATTCTTGAAACGTAAGGTGCGACTGATCTGCTTCAGGCTCTCATCCAGTTGCCACTCAGTGTCGATCTCCTGCTGCAGACGACTAATCAGCTCTTCGTCGAGCGGTGGTGTGTCGCTGCTAAGAGACTGGCAGTGACGCTGCAGGAGAGTACTCATAGGGTCTAGAACTTGTAGAAATTGTGGTTGAGAAAGTCAGAAACCATCTCTACATCTTCCTCAAACCACTTCAAGCCGAGGGCCAGTTCACAGCGCTGTACCTGAGTGGTAAGCCCGGGGCGATTGGTTACGCGGCGATCTGTACGGGTATAGATCTCACTACCGTGACAGCGCACACAGTTCTCGTTGTGTAGCTCCTTGCCCTCACTGAGATCGGCGGCATTGGCAGTGCCAATCTGAAGAGCGGTAGCGGCAACGGCAATAGCGATTAAGTAGCGCATCTGGAATACCTTCCTGTTTCTGTCGGATAACTATGAGCTGATTTTAGCCGATAAGTGGGCCACCCGCAGCGGGGCTGGTGGATGGGAGTCGTGGAATGCCGAGTAGAGGGGATCGGGGGTCAACGTACTCGCATTCTCCTTGTAGAGTTTGACCAGCGCGGAGATCAGATGTTCAGGCGTGCTCTGCGCAGCGGCGAAGTCATCGGCCTCATACTCATGCTTGCGGGAGAACCAGGAGAAGAGTGGGGTGAGGAAGAAGCCGAAGGCAGGCGAAACCAGCATGAACAGCGCCAGCGCTACATGGTTCGAAGGAGTAGAGACGCCCAGATCACTGTAGAACCAGGAGGCGCTCACCAACCAGCCGAGCAGTGCCAGCGCGCCAAGGCTGATAACCGCTGAGGAGAGAATACGTTTGGGGATGTGGTGCATGCGGAAGTGCCCCAGCTCGTGGGCGAGTACGCCCTCGATCTCCTCAGGGGTGAGTGATTCGATCAGGGTGTCGAAAAAGACGATGCGTTTCTGTTTTCCGAGGCCGGTGAAGTAGGCGTTACCGTGGCTGCTGCGTTTGGAACCGTCCATGATAAAGATGCCATTGCTGGCAAAGCCGCAGCGTTCCAGTAGCGCCTCGATGCGATCGCGAAGCTCGCCTTCTTCAAGTGGTTCAAACTTGTTGAATAGTGGTGCGATGAAGGTCGGGTAGGCCCACATCATCAATAGTCCAAAACCCATCCAGACTGCCCACAGGTAGAGCCACCAATACTGACCGGCTGAATCCATCAGCCAGAGTGCCACCCAGGCGAGTGGTGCACCAATTACCAGCATCAAAAGGCTCTGTTTGATCAGATCGGTAAAGAAGAGTTTCGGCGTGCTTTTGTTAAAGCCGAAGCGTTGCTCGAGCTTGAAGGTTTTGTAGTAACTGATTGGTAGTTCAATCAGTGAAGCGATCAACGCCATGCTGATCAATAGACCCACACCTGTGACGAGTCCATTAAGCGCTAGTGAGCGCCAGAGAGTATCGAGCAGTTCAAGTCCACCACCAAAGGTCCAGATCAGGATTAGCAGGGTGCCAAAGAAGAGTTCATAGCTGGATATACGATTGCGAGCCACCGTGTAGTCTGCAGCCTTCTGATGAGAATCGAGATCGATTTGACCTTTAAAGGCATCGGGAACCTGGCTGCGTCGTTTGACGATATGGGTGATATTGCGAAGCAGTAGTGCGATGTCTACAAAGAGTGAGAGGAAAAGGAAGAAGATGAAAATCAGGCTGAATTCGTACATCAAGGGTCTCGTAGGGATGAGTGCGGCGGCACCGGTGCCCGTTTGCTAGAATGGTCATTAGTCTAACAGAAATATAAAGGGTACCCATGGAACAGAACTCTAAGAATCTGATATGGATCGACCTCGAAATGACCGGTCTTGATCCCGATAATGACAAGATTATCGAGATCGCTACCATCGTTACCGATGCTGAGCTTAATATCCTTGCCGAAGGTCCGGTCATCGCCATTCATCAGAGTGATGAGATCATGGCGGGCATGGATGAGTGGAATACCAATCAACACGGTACATCTGGGCTAACCCAGCGGGTCAAGGATAGCCACTACAGTGAGGAAGAGGCAGAGGCGGAGACGATTGCCTTCCTTGAGCAGTACGTGCCAAAGGGTGCCTCACCGATGGCAGGCAACAGTATCTGCCAGGACCGACGTTTTATGGTTCGTGGTATGCCCAGGCTCGAAGAGTTCTTTCATTATCGCAATCTTGATGTCAGCACCCTCAAGGAGCTGGCAGCGCGCTGGGCACCCGCTATGGCCAAGGGATTTAAGAAGAGTGGTAACCATCTGGCGCTCGACGATACGCGTGACTCGATTCGTGAGTTGCAGTACTACCGTGAGCACTTCATCAAGGTCTAACCAGATAATCAAACCTCTACGGGTGTGTTGGGGAGATTCCCCCACTCCGACCAGGAGCCTGGGTAGCCCTTGATATTGGGATAGCCGAGACTCTTCAGCATGATATAGGTGTGTGCTGAGCGGTGGTGGCTGTGGCAGTAGACGATCACCTCGTGTTCCGGCGTGATACCTAATCCCTCCAGCATCTTTCGTAACTCACTCGCCGGCAGCAGACGTAGATTGCGCGACTGATCCATCGCCAGAGTCCACTCCATGTTGACCGCGCCAGGTATGTGACCACCTTTCTCGGCAAAGCGTTTCACCCCCCGATACTCATCGACGCTACGTGCATCGAGTAGTGCCAGCTGACCGCTATTGAGCTGTGACTCAATATAGTGCTGATCGGCGATCGCCTGGGTGAATGGTCGGTCTGGATATTCGGCTGCGACGGGTTTGATCTGTTCGGACTCGAGGGCATGTCCCTCATTACTCCATGCGTGCAGTCCACCGTTGAGCAGCGAGTAGTGTGGGTGGCCAATCGTCTCCAGCGTATAGAGCAGTCGTGCCGCCTTGCCACCTCCCTCATCATCATAGGCAACCACATGGGTATCTGGTGTGATTCCCAGCGAAGCAAGTAGCTGACAGAAGCTGGAAGCATCGGGAAGCAGACCAAACACCGGCTTGCGGTTGAGTACAATTTGACCGTAATCGAGATAGATAGCGCCTGGAATATGGGCGCTCTGGTAGCTGCTCTCCTTGCAGAGATCGAGAATGAGCAGATTGTCCTGATTTAGATGCAGCTCAAGAAGATCGGGCTCAACGATAAGGGGCAGGGTTGGGTCGCTCATTTCAGCTCCGTTTGTTATTTTATTAGGCTACTACCGTGTCATTATTATCCAATCACTATGTCGCTGTCGTGTCTGATAAATAGCCTCTCTATAGAGAGGTTAAATAACCATGGAAATATTAATTTAAATTAATCTAGACTAGGACCATGGATCGGATCGACTACCATGGATATCTCCCCAGAGAGCAGTTGCCTGAGCTGTTGCTCTTGCTAGTCCAGGCAGAGTATCAACTACTCGCTGCCCAGGAAGAGAGTGGGGCGATGCTTTATAAACCACTCGCTGCTGGTCAACCGTTGCCCACTGCGATTGGTGATGAACAGGGACCAGGCCACTATCGTCTGGTAGAACGATTCGATCGGCGCAACTTCGCCTGGGCCAATGGCCCGCAGGCACTCAAACCGATGCTCTTCGCACCGCAGGAGCCGCTGTGGCGTTATCAGCGTGATAACACAGGAGAGCTTCAGTTTACGAGTAGCGAACCGCAACTCGAACCTACGGCTGTGATTGGTGTTCGCGCCTGCGATCTGGCAGCGATGAAGATTCATGATCAACACTTTCTGGAACAGGAATCTCCCGATCTCCATTATCAGCGTCGTCGTGAATCGCTCTTCATCATCGCCGTTGACTGTAGCCACCCTTCGGCGAGCTGCTTCTGTGTCTCGACGGGTGATGGGCCGGAGGTGGAGCACAGTTACGATCTTGCGCTGACCGAACTGGAAGAGGGTTTTCTGCTACGCGGCGGTAGCGTGGCAGGTCATGCACTACTGTCACAACTTGCTCTCGAAAAAGTCACCGATGATCAGCGCTACCTTGCCCACCAGCAGCATGAGTCAGCGGTGGCACGACAACAGCGCGCTCTGCCCAAACTCGATCTACAACGACGCCTGTTTGCCAATCTCCACCATCAACACTGGCAGGCCGTCGCGGAGCGCTGTCTAAGCTGTGGTAACTGCACTTCAGTCTGTCCTACCTGTTTCTGTCATCGCGAATTCGATCAAGGTGCACTCGATGGCTCCAGTGGTGAGCACCTACGTGAGTGGGAGAGCTGTTTCAGTGAGGGGCACAGCTATATCCACGGCCTGCATGTACGGAGTGAGCCGAAATTTCGTTATCGCCAGTGGCTAACCCATAAGCTTGGAAGCTGGCATGAACAGTATGGGCGTTCAGGCTGTGTCGGCTGTGGTCGCTGTATCAGCTGGTGCCCAGTGGGCATTGATCTGACCGAAGAGGTAGAGATTATCTGCGGGGAGGGTAGTCATGATTAATCCCTACCTGCCCCAGGAGGCAGAGATTGTCGAGCGTATTGAGGAGGCGCGAGACATCTTCACTCTGCGACTTCGTTTCACCGATCCTGCCGTACATCGTGCCTATAGTTTTGCACCGGGCCAGTTCAACATGCTCTGGCTGCCCGGCGTGGGTGAGATACCGATCTCCATCGTCTCCGATCCCGAAGATGAGCATATGTATAACCACACCATTCGCGGCGTTGGACGGGTGAGTAATGGTCTACGGACGTTACGTCAGGGCGATCGGCTTGGTGTTCGCGGCCCTTACGGTCGTGGCTGGCCGATGCAGGGGGCAGTAGGGCGTGATGTGGTGATCGCCACTGGTGGCCTCGGCTGTGCACCGGCAGTATCGATGATTAATTACGTGGTACGACGCCGAGAACAGTTTGGCCGTCTGATTATCATGCAGGGGATCAAACACTCCAATGACCTGATCTGGCGTAGCAGCTATGAACAGTGGGCAGAGCTACCCGATACTCAGGTTCTACTTGCAGCAGGAGAGAGCGGGCCGCAATGGCCTTGGGCACAGGGTAATATCATGGTGCTGATCGATCGTGCCGATTTTGATCCAGAGAACTGCACCGCCATGCTCTGCGGTCCGCAGGGGATGATGGTGGCGGTCACCGATCATCTGATGGCACGCGGTGTCTCCGATGATGACATCTGGCTCAGCATGGAGCGCAACATGCAGTGTGCGATTGGCCACTGTGGCCACTGTCAGATCGGTGCCAAGTTTGTCTGCAGGGATGGCCCTGTTTTTAACTACGCTGAGATTGCCGATCTGCTCAGCGAGCCGGGTTTATGATGATGACTACTTTCTCCGTGACAAAAACTCGTATCGCGGTCCACAAGTTCAGCTCCTGTGACGGCTGTCAGCTCGCCTTTCTAAACGCCGGTGAGGCGCTGTTGGAGCTGGCTGAGCTGGTCGAGATTGCCCACTTTGCCGAGGCAGGGGTGATCGATAGTGAGGCGGAGGTCGATATCGCCTTTATTGAAGGGAGTGTCACCACTCCCGCTGAAGAGCGGCGTATTGATGCGATCCGCCAACGTAGTCGCTATCTGGTGAGCATCGGGGTTTGTGCCACTGCCGGTGGCCTGCAGGCATTACGAAATATTGCCGATGCGGGTGAGTGGCCTGCCGCGATCTACGCCTCACCACAGTTTATTGATTCGCTGCCAACCTCCACACCGATCGCATCACATGTGAAGGTCGACTTTGAGCTCTGGGGCTGTCCAGTGAATGGGGCGCAGGTGTTGCAGACAGTGCGTTCATTGCTGGCCGGTGTCACACCGCGTGCTGAGACAGAGACACTCTGCGGTGAGTGTAAACGCCAACTGAAGGTCTGTGTGATGGTCGCCAAAGGAGAACCCTGTATGGGACCGGTCACCCGCGCCGGTTGTGGTGCGATCTGCCCCTCGGTTGGACGCGGTTGTTACGCCTGTTACGGTCCTGCGGCTTCAACCAACACTGCTGCCCTGGCGCATCAGCTTCACGCCATGGGGCTTACCTCCAAGGCGGTTGCTGATCACTTTCTACTCATCAACAGTGCCGCCCCGGCGTTCAAAGCTGAGGGGCTGAAGTGGCGAGGTGAAGATGAGTGAGCAGCGCACACTGGAGATCAACGTCCCGGTGTTGGCGCGGGTCGAGGGGGAGGGTGCGCTTGAGCTGAAGATCGAGGGTGGAGCGATCAGCGAATTGCGTCTGCGTATCTTCGAACCACCCCGCTACTTTGAGAAGTTCCTCGAGGGGCGCCACTTCAGTGAGGTGCCCGATATCGTGGCACGTATCTGCGGTATCTGCCCGGTCGCCTACCAGATGAGTGCGGTGCACGCCTTTGAATCGATCTATGGAGCCAACACCGGTCCGTGGGTACGCGAGATGCGTCGTCTGATCTATTGTGGCGAGTGGATCGAGAGTCATGCGCTGCATATGCATCTGTTGGCACTGCCCGACTTTCTCGGTTTTGGCAGTGTCATCGGTGTGGCCAAAGAGCACCCCGATGAGGTGCGTCGCGGTCTGCGTCTCCAGGCATTGGGTAATGATCTGATCAAACTGCTGGGTGGTCGTTCGGTCCATCCAGTGGGTGCCAAGGTCGGTGGTTTCTACCATGTACCTTCTCAAGGTGATGTTGATGCGTTACTACTTCGTCTGCATGAGGCGTTGCCTGAGGCGGAGGCGTTGGTAGATTGGCTCGCATCACTTGATCTGCCTGATGATCAGCAACCGTTTGTCTCGGTGGCGATGCGCCATCCGAATGAATATCCAATGAATGAAGGACGACTGGTCTCGAGCAGTGGACTCGATATTGCGATTGAGGAGTATGAGCGCCACTTTAGTGAACACCACGTGCCGCATTCGACAGCACTCCACTCAACACTTGAGGGCCAACCCTATCTGGTCGGACCGTTGGCGCGGCTCAACCTCAATCTCGACCGACTTCCCGATACCGTTAAGGCGATTCTGGAGCGTAGTGGTATCCGCTTCCCCAGCCAGAATATGTTTCACAGCCTGATTGCACGTGGTGTGGAGCTTCACTACGCAATCGTTGAGGCGATCCGGATACTTGAGGCATATAGACAGCCGACGAGATCCGACGTTGAGATCACGCCTCGTAGCGGTATCGGCTTTGGTTGCAGTGAGGCACCACGCGGTATTCTCTGGCACCGTTACGAGTCGGATGGTGATGGGCGGGTTGTCTCGGCTCGAATCGTTCCTCCGACCGCACAGAATCAGATGCGTATCGAAGAGGATCTGCGCCTCTCACTCAACCGTTTTGGGCTCGACCGGGATGAGGCGGAGATACGCCTTCACGCCGAGACGGTGATCAGAAACTACGACCCCTGTATCTCCTGCGCCACCCATTTCCTCGACCTTACCTTGTCGCGAGATGAGTAGAACAGATCCACTGATTATCGGTATCGGTTCGCCCTGGGGTGATGATCGTTTTGGCTGGATGGTCGTCGAGCGTCTGCAGTCGATGTCGACCATGCTGCAGAGCGAGTTGCTTACCGCTGAACGGGGGAGTGCAGAGCTACTTCAGTGGCTGCAACACGATAGGCCCACGCTACTGATCGATGCGCTCCGCAGTGACGATCAGGTCGGAATAGTTAAGGTGATTGAACGCGAGGCACTGCTCGGTGAGGTGGATGCGATCTCGAGTCACCAGATCGATCTGCGTCAGATTCTGGTACTCGCCGATACGCTTGGTCAGTTGCCCCGGCGACTCTGTCTCTTTGGTGTAACGATCGATTGCTGGGAGGTTGACGCCCATCCTTCAGCTGCGATTGAGGCAGTGGTTGAATCGATCTGTGAAGCGGTTGTCGCACAGCTCACGACGTGGCGTGAGGGTTATCTACTCAACAGCGTCTCTCCATAGTCCTCTAGTTTTTTGAGTAACTGGCGATCTGCTTCGCTGGTTTCACTATCGTTGATCAACTCTTTTATGCGCTGCCGATAACTATCAAGAGTGATTGAACCTCCCCCCGTCTCATCGGTAAGGCGGTGGTGGCGATACTCATCCCACTCTGCACGCTCTTCACTGTTGAAGTTCTCAGGCCAGTTACGACCCCGGTAGCGGAACAGTAATTCTGGAATCCGTTGGTCATCGAAAATGGCCGGTATGTTGGCGAGCTTATCGGGTGCAGTGGCACGAATTTTATCCATCTTGCGACGATCATCACTGCTGAAGAAACCGCCGCCGTATAGAGAGGCGTCAGGGTCGCTGGTCGGGTCGAATTTTCTATCGGCAAATGCCTGCTGGATCTTCGTCTCCAGACCAGTGGCACCCTTCAGCGCCTCGAGGTGCTGCAGACTGGTTGCTACATCGATCTGTAGTCTCTCGGCGGCCGCCTCATCCATAGTCTTCGGGGTAACGACTACCGGACACTTGTTGGCGTGCACTACCTTGAGCGGAATGCGCTCCACGCCCTCCGGCATCTCATCCCTGGGGGTAAAGATCCGTTTGGCGATCTCTTCTGCATCGAGGCTGAGCAGAGGTGTTGGATCGAAGCGTAGATCGTAGACGATGATGCCGTTTTTATTGCTCGGGTGGTTGGTCACTGGGGCGACCAGCGCGGTGCTTCCAAACTCGCCCGGGATCATTCCGGAGGTGTGCAGAACCGGTTTCATCGCTCGCACATTAAGCTGATCGAATACCTTGCGTTTATTACGTAGCTGGTAGATGTACTCATAGAGACGAGGTTGATGATCTTTGACGAGCTTAGCTACTGCAATGGTGGCGTGCACATCGGAGAGGGCATCGTGGGCAGCGGTGTGGCTAATGCCGTTTGCCTCGGTCAGACGTTCCAGTTTGAAACAGGGTTTACCGTCATCGTAGTCGGGCCATTCGATTCCCTCGGGTCGCAGTGCACGGGTCATTCGTACCATGTCGATGATATCCCAACGAGTATTACCGCTCTGCCACTCGCGGGCGTAGGGATCGAAGAAGTTGCGATAGAGCGAGAAGCGGGTGAATTCATCGTCAAAACGGATCGAGTTAAAACCGGCACCACAGGTGCCGGGTCGCGCCAGCTCACTATGGATCGCCTTGATAAACGCCGCCTCATTAACGCCCTTCTCGTTGACCTCCTGTGGAGTGAGTCCAGTCACCATGCACGCCTCTGGATGGGGCAGGGCATCATTGGCCAGCTTGCAGTAGATCATCAACGGTTCGCCGACGATATTAAGATCCTCATCGGTGCGAATACCGGCAAACTGCATTGGTCGATCACGTGCCGGATCGATACCGCTGGTCTCATAGTCGTGCCAGTAGATGGTGTTTTTGGATGTGGCCATGGGCTCTCTGTTACCTCGCTATCCGTAGCGTGTTCTTCTTCGATATATCTGCCTACCTTACCAGATTAGGGGAGCGTGATTGACCGCTTGAGACCGTAGTGCGGTTTGATAGACTGGAGTGAAAAGAGGCGCTACGGGATGGAGTTTGTAATGGCCGATAATAAGATGCTGACCATCGATGGTAATGAAGCCGCTGCGCGCATCGCCTATCTTACCAATGAGGTTATAGCGATCTATCCGATCACCCCGGCATCGCCGATGGGTGAGCTCTCCGATCAGTGGGCTGCCGAGGGGAAGCCCAACCTCTGGCGCTCAATACCGCACATTATCGAGATGCAGAGCGAGGCGGGTGCCGCTGGAGCGATTCACGGCTCGCTGCAGAGTGGGGCGTTGACCACCACCTTTACCGCCTCACAGGGTCTGCTGTTGATGATCCCCAATATGTACAAGATCGCCGGTGAGCTGACGCCAACGGTGTTCCATATCGCGGCGCGTTCTCTGGCGGCCCAGGCGCTCTCAATCTTCGGTGATCATAGCGATGTGATGGCGGCCCGTTCGACCGGTTTCTGCCTGTTGGCAGCTGGCAGTGTGCAGGAGGTGATGGACTTTGCTCTGATTGCACAGGCGGCCTCACTACAGGGGCGGTTGCCGATGCTCCATTTCTTTGATGGCTTTCGTACCTCTCATGAAATATCCAAAATCGAGGCGGTCGAGTCATCGGTGGCCAGGGCAATGATCGATGAGGCCACTATCACCGCACATCGAAATCGAGCCCTCTCTCCCGAGCATCCGGTACTACGAGGCTCTTCACAAAATCCTGATGTCTACTTCCAGGCGCGTGAGAGCGTTAATCCTTATTACCAGCGGATGCCGGCTGTTGTGCAGCAGTTGATGGATCGCTTTGCCGAGTTGACGGGGCGTCGCTACCGACTCTTCGATTACGTTGGTGCTGAAGATGCAGAGCGGGTGGTGGTGATGGGCTCTGCGGCCGAGACGGTTCATGAGACGGTTGAACATCTGAATGCCAGCGGTGAACGGATTGGGCTGCTCAAGGTTAGGCTCTTCCGTCCCCTCGATAGTCGTGCCCTGATCGATGCACTTCCCGCGACGGTACAACGTATCGCAGTGCTTGATCGTACCAAGGAGCCGGGGGCCGATGGAGAGCCGCTCTACAAGGATGTAGTAACAGCGCTGGCTCAGGATGGCTGTCGTGGAACAGGGCGATTTAATACCATGCCACTGGTGGTTGGCGGGCGTTACGGTCTCTCATCCAAGGAGTTTAATCCTGGCATGGTCAAGGCGGTGTTCGATCACCTTAACGAGGAGAGGCCAAAAAACAGTTTCACCATCGGTATTAATGATGATGTGGGTGGAAGCAGTCTCGAATGGGATAACTGTTACCGCACCGATGCCGGACGTGAGATGAAGTGCGCGCTCTTCTACGGTCTCGGTGCCGATGGCACCGTCAGCGCGAATAAAAATTCGATCAAAATCATCGGTGAGTCGACTGATCTCTATACTCAGGGCTACTTTGTCTACGACTCGAAAAAGTCGGGAGCGGTTACCGTCTCACATCTGCGCTTCGGACCTAAACCGATTCGCTCCAGCTATCTGATTGGTGATGATCAGGCCCACTTTGTCGCCTGTCATCAGCAGGTCTTTCTTGAACGTTACGACATGCTCGACAAGGCGACTGTCGGGGCCACCTTTCTACTCAATTCATCGGTCAGGCTTGAAGAGGTTTGGGAGACGTTGCCGCGCAGCATGCAGCAGCAGCTGATCGATAAACAGATCAACTTCTATCTGATCGATGCCTACGCAGTGGCGGTGAAGGTCGGGCTTGGCCGGCGTATCAATACCATCATGCAGGCGTGTTTCTTCGAACTATCACATGTGGTTGAGAGTCGCGTGGCTGTGTCAGCGATCAAGGTGGCAGCCGAGCAGAGCTACGCCAAGGCGGGGGAGCGAATCCTCAAGGCCAATATCGCCGCGATCGATCAGGCGTTGGCCCATCTGCACCGGGTTGAGCTACCGAATGAAACGAACAGCACTTTTGAGAAGCCGCCTGTCATCTCGGAGGATGCCCCACAATTTGTACAGCAGGTAACGGCTGAGATTATTGCAGGCTGGGGTGATGCGATACCGGTCAGCCTGATGCCGAACGATGGCACCTTTCCTCTCGGTACTGCCGCTTATGAGAAACGCAATCTGGCGCTGGAAGTACCGGTGGTTGAGACCGATCTCTGCACCCAGTGCGGTAAGTGTGTTTTTGTCTGCCCCCACAGTGTCATCCGTAGCAAGATCTTCCCAGCTGAGGCGGCTATTGACGCACCAGCAAGCTTCAAACACGTAGCGCTGCGCAGCAAGGCCTATGCACAGGGGCTGGAGATTAGCTATCAGGTGGCGGTGGAAGACTGTACCGGCTGTGCGCTCTGTGTCGAGGTCTGCCCGATTCGCGATAAACAGCAGCCGGGGCGTAAGGCGATCAATATGGCAGCTCAACCACCGCTACGAGAACAGGAGCGGAACAACTGGAACTACTTTCTGACACTGCCCGAGTACGACCGTTCTCTGTTGAAGGCCTCGACGATCCCCGCCTCGATGGTAATGGAGCCGCTGTTTGAGTTTTCTGGGGCCTGTTCGGGGTGTGGTGAGACCCCCTATCTGCGCCTCGCCACCCAACTCTTCGGCGATCGCATGGTGGTGGCTAACGCCACCGGCTGCTCATCGATCTACGGTGGAAACCTGCCGACTACCCCCTGGACGACCAACAGCGAGGGGCGTGGTCCTGCCTGGTCCAATTCCCTGTTTGAGGATAACGCCGAGTTTGGACTTGGAATGCGAGTCGCAATTGATAAGCAACGTGAATATGCGACTGAACTACTGCGGCGTATCGCATCACAGCTCGATCGCGATCTGGTGGATTCAATCCTTGAGAGTGAGCAGTCCGATGAGGCTGAGATAACGGTTCAGCGTGAACGAATTGTACTGCTGCGTGAGAAGCTTGAGCAGAATGCTACTGATGAAGCTAAGGAGTTGTTGGCAGTTGTCGATACGCTGATAAGCCGCAGTGTCTGGATTGTGGGTGGTGATGGCTGGGGATATGACATCGGTTTTGGCGGACTTGACCATGTACTTGCCTCAGGGCGCAACGTTAACGTCCTGCTACTCGACACGGAGGTCTACTCCAACACGGGAGGTCAGACCTCCAAGGCGACACCGCGCGGTGCGGTAGCGAAGTTCTCTGCTGCGGGTAAGGTGACAAAGAAGAAGGACCTGTTTCATATTGCGATGGATTATGAGGGCGTCTACGTGGCTCAGGTCGCCTTCGGTGCCAAGGATGTACAGACGCTGAGAGCATTTATCGAAGCGGAGTCCTATGAGGGGCCATCGCTGATCATCGCTTATTCACCCTGTATCGCCCACGGTGTCGATCTTAAGAATAACCTGCGCCAACAGGATCTGGCGGTGCGTAGTGGTCACTGGCCTCTGCTTCGTTACGATCCACGCAAACTCAAGCTGGGAGAGAACCCGCTGCGCCTGGACTCGAAAATGCCCTCAATACCTTTTCGTGACTATGCGGCAACGGAGGCACGTTTTAGTGTGTTGAAACGTAGCCATCCCGATTCCGCCGAGCAGTTATTTGAGCGGGCGCAGCGGGATATCTATGAGCGGTATCACCACTACCAGGAGCTGGCATCTTTAAAGGTGGACGATGAGCAGGGGACCGATGAGGTTGAGAGGAGTAAGCCGTGAGTGAGTTAGATCTGAGTTGTAACTATCTGGGGCTAAAGTTGAAGAGTCCGTTGGTGCCCTCATCATCGCCGCTCTCACGCAGCCTCGACAGTGCACGTGAACTTGAGGATGCCGGTGCTGCTGCGATCGTGATGTATTCGCTCTTCGAGGAGGAGCTGGAGCATGAGGATGAGATGCATGCGCGCTTTGTTGAGGAGCAGTCGATTGGGTGTGCCGAGGCCGATAGCTACCTGCCGATGCACGGCACCTTCGAGCGCGGCATTGATCGCTACCTGCGGCAATTGAGTGAGTTAAAGGCGCATCTGGAGATCCCGGTAATAGCCAGTCTTAACGGCATTACACTCGATAACTGGATAGCACACAGCAAAGCACTGCAGCAGGCTGGGGCCGATGCGCTGGAACTCAATGTCTACTACATGGCCACCGATTGTGAACTACGCAGTGGTGAGGTTGAAGGGCGCTATATCAAACTGCTGAGAGCGCTAAAGAATGAGGTCTCACTGCCGGTTGCGATGAAACTCTCACCACAGTTCAGTGCATTGCCTCACTTTGTAAAGGAGCTAGAGGCGGCGGGAGCGGCAGGTGTCTCGCTCTTTAATCGTTTCTATCAACCCGATATCGATATCGATGCGCTCAAGGTGACACCGCAGATTCAGCTTTCACGCTCGGCTGATGCGCTGTTAGCAATGCGCTGGATTGGAGTGTTGCGTGATCTGTCACCAATCACGCTTGCTGCAACGGGTGGAATTCATACTGCCGAGGATGCGATCAAGATGATCCTTGCTGGTGCCGATGTTACCCATCTCTGCAGTGTCCTGCTTGAATCGGGGAGTCACACGATTTCAGAGATTTACCAGGGTATCGAGCATTGGATGGAGCAACAGGGGTTTGAATCTCTGGATCAAGTTAGAGGTGTGTTGAGTCAGCAGAATAGCCAGGATGAGGGGCGTTACGAGAGGGCCAACTATCTCTGGGTGCTCGATAGCTATTCGGCTGGTGAAGGCGTGAGGTAACCAGTCCGTTTGTAACATACTGCACGTCATTTGGTACTAGACTTTAAGGTATGGATAACAATCGCTGACCGCCATGGATAGCGAAGCGAAGGCGGTTAGTCCGCGATAGTCGACGCCGTCTGCCTATTCGTAGTTGAGAGCGAGAGCGAACGACGACACTCCACCGTCCGCTGTTGATCTCGATCCTCGTCATCGGCCTCGTTGTCTCCAGCGCCGTTCTCTATAGCTTCAAACTCGGTAGTCGCATGAGCGATCTCTATGCACCGATGATCGATGCGGCGATGGAGATTAAATTTGAGGCGACAACCGCACACCTCTGGTTTGAAGAAATGATGTCGGGTGATCGGAGTGAGAGTATCGAGTCGGTAAGAAGCCACCTTGATGCGGCGGAGTGGTACGCGCAGGCGATGCTGAGTGGCGGGCAGAATCAGGAAGGTGATTTTCTACCGCTTGAAGATGCGGTGATGCGTGGTCATATTGAAAATGTGCTGCTCAAGCTGACCGAATTTCGGTCCATTATGCAGTTACGTTGGGAGGCGGGTCTTGATATGGGGCCCGGCAGTGAGCTTGACCAACGTTTCGATGCGGTTTTTTCAGCGTTTATCGCCGAGGCGGATGAGGTCGAAACCTACCTGCAGCAGATGCTCGCCGAATCGAGGCACTACTTTTTTCTCAACCATGCTCTGCTCTTCGTGACAGCGTTGCTGATTACCTTTGCCGTATTCATTGTTTTTAGTCGATTTATGCAACAGCAGCTCTATAACCTTCGAACACTGGAGGAGACGAATAGGGAGTTAAAGCAGGAGATCAAACGTCGCAAAGAGGTTGAGCAGACACTGCAGAAACAGGCAACCACCGATGTACTGACCGGTAGCTATAACCGGGCCAAGATGATCTCGCTGATTGATGAGGAGTGGTTGAGGAGTCAGCGCTACTCCGTCACCTTCTCACTGGTGATGCTCGATATCGATTACTTCAAGCATATTAACGATGAGTGGGGGCACGATGTGGGTGACCGAGTGCTCAAGGAGATCGCTGACAGGATCTCTTCAATACTGCGTGATAGCGATACGCTCGCCCGCTGGGGCGGCGAAGAGTTTATGCTGCTGCTGACCAATACACCGATTGAGGGTGCGGTGGAATTGGCTGAGCGTGCGCGTCGTGCTGTTGCACGACAGTCGATGCAAGGTGTGGGCAGTGTGACGGCCAGTTTTGGTGTTACTGAATATAATCAATCATTTAGTGCGATTAATCAGATGTTGAAGAGCACTGATGTTCGTCTCTATATGGCGAAGTCACAGGGGCGAAATAGGGTGGTCAGTGAAGAGTAGAATGGTAAGACTTATTGATCAGTCTCAATACACTTAGTATCGAGATCGCTCTATACTGTCGGCAGTAGTAGATTGCTCAGAAATTCCCGGGGTATCAACACCGTAAGCGTGTTGCCGGTGTAGTTCGACTCCTTAGGGTAGGGTGTTACGGAAGATGTTCGATGGGTAAACGCTGGAATCTGGAACGTAAGCTTCTGATCCTGATCAGTGGTGTGCTGGTTGCCAGCCTGTTGGCGTTCTGGTGGGTTGAGTATCGCCATATCAAGGCCGATGCCGAGACGGAGCTGCTCTCGTCGGCAGACCGGATACGTGATGTCTTGATGGCAACCCGTCGTGTCTATCAGCATCAGTTCATCGATAGCGGGCTCCCGCTAAATAAAAAGACCATCGGTTTCCTACCGGCCCATGCAATGGGTGAGATTTCGAACGATCTGTCCAATTGGTCGAGCGATGGTTTTTCATTCAACAACGTTTCTGATAATCCACGAAATCCACTGCATAAGGCTGATGCACTCGAGGAGGAGGCGATCGCCTTCTTCCGTAACAAACCAGAAGAGGAGTTTCATTTTGTCCCCTACGAGAACGAGAAAGGAGAGCTCAACTACCACTATGCAAGGCCGATCTGGGTCGAACAGTACTGCCTGAAGTGTCACGGTGACAAAGATAATGCTCCGGTTACGATTCAGGAGAGCTACGATGAGGCCTACGACTACAAGCTTGGCGAACTGCGTGGTGTGCTCAGCATCAAGATACCGGCCAGCAATATGGAGAGCCGCATCCGCCAGCAGGTCTACCTTCAGCTATATCTAAAATCAGCGCTGATTTTACTAATCGGTCTGCTTATCGGATGGACGGTCAGGCGCCAGGTTACAGAACCACTCTCGAATATTGCCGCTGCCGCGCGCAGGATCGGCTCTGGCCAACTCGATACATTGATCGATATCAGGGCGAGCAGTGACTTCGAGGAGCTGGCCCACGATCTGAGCCATATGGCCAGTCAGCTACAGGTTGACAAGGATAGTCTGGTCAGTGAACGCAGTTTTCTCAAAGCACTCATCAAAACGATTCCTGACCTGGTGTGGATGAAGGACCCAGACGGTTTCTATCTACTCTGCAACGACCGCTTCGAGCAGTTTTTCGGCCATCCTGAACATGAGGTCGTCGGCAAGACCGACTACGACTTCGTCAACCGGGAGTTGGCAGACCTTTTCAGAGAAAACGATATGGCCGCGATTCGGAATGGCGGACCGAGAATCAACACAGAGGAGGTCGTGTTTGCAGACGATGGCCATCGTGAGCGAATCGAGACGATAAAAACGCCGATATTCAATATAAAAGGTGAGCTTGTTGGTGTCTTGGGTATCGGCCGAGATATTACCCGGCAGCATCAGGCAGAGGCGGTACTGCGTGATGAGAGGGATGAAAAACAGCGTTATCTCGACACGATGCAGACGATCATGGTTGCCCTCGATAATAGGGGCGATATATCCATGATCAATCGTGCAGGGCGTGAACTTCTCGGTTACGAGAAGGAGGAGTTGATCGGCAGGAACTGGTTTGACTGCTGTCTGCCTGAGCCCGATGGTATGGAGCTTGTCTATCCCATCTTTCTCAAGATAATGGCAGGCGAGGTCGTACAGAATGACCACTTTGAGAATAGTGTGATCTGTCGCGATGGCAGCGAGCGCATGATTAGCTGGTACTCTGCAGAGTTGACCAACGAGGCGGGCGAGGTGATCGGCCTGCTCAGTTCGGGAGAGGATGTTACCGAGACGCGCGAGGCAGAGGTGCTTATCAAAGAGGAGCAGCAGCGTTATCACGAGATCTTTAATGCCACCAGTGAAGCGATCTTTATCCATGATGCGACAACAGGCAAGATCATCGATGTCAATAATCGCATGCTGGAGATGTATGGTCTGGAGCGGAGTGAGGCACTACGGCTCTCAGCCGAGGCGTCCAGCTCAGGCACACCCCCCTATACGGAAGAGAACGCCCACGAGAAGGTGCGGTTGACGGTGGTGGAGGGACCACAGACCTTCGAGTGGCATGCAAGGCATAACGACGGCTCACTGTTCTGGGTAGAGGTCTCGACGCGCGCTTCGTATATCGGTGATAAACGACGTGTCCTCGCCGTGGTACGCGATATATCGGCCAGAAAGGCGCTCGAAGAGCAGATGAATGCGCTGGCCAAACACAATCGTCTGATCCTCGATTCTTCAGGTGAGGGTATCTTCGGGCTCGACAGTGAGGGACGACACGCCTTCGTCAATCCTGCCGCAGCAGAAATGTTGGGCTACAGCGCCGAAGAGCTGATTGGTCAGCCTTCACACGCGATCTGGCACCATCACCATCCAGATGGAGATGATTATCCGGCCCAGGAGTGTCCAATTCGTGAAACTGGCATCAGTGGAGTGCCTCATAGCGGTGAAGAGTGGTTCATTAAGAGAGGGGGGGATTTCTTTCCGGTCTCCTACTCCAGTAGTCCGATTGTTGAGGATGAGCGGATTACAGGCGTCGTCGTCTCTTTTTCTGATATTTCGGAGAAGAAGAAGGCTGACGAGAAGATTCACTACCTCGCCTACTATGATGAGCTGACGGCACTGCCCAATCGTGCCCTGATGATAGACCGGGTCACCCAACAGCTGGCAACGGCGCAACGCCTCAACAACAAGGCGACGCTGGTGCTGCTCAATATCGATCGCTTTACCAATATAAACACAGCGCGCGGTCACAATATGGGTGATTTCCTGCTAGTTGCACTGGCAAGAAGGCTCGAACAGCACCTCTATAAAGAGGATACCCTGGCGAGATTATCTGCCGATGAGTTCGCCGTGCTATTACCACACCTGAACAAGAGTCGCGAGAGTGAACAGCGTAATGCGATAGCTGTGGTCGACAAACTTCAGGCGGTGGTTCGTGATCCGCTGCTTGTCGGTGATGAGGCGGTCAATATCACCGTCAGTATGGGAGCGACTCTCTTCCCGGAGAGCGCCTCCGATCAACCTAGGGATATCTTGCGACGCGCCGATAGTGCACTGCATCGCGCCAAACGTGCGGGCGGTAATCAGTGCGCCTTCTTCGAGAGAGGCATGGATGAGGTGGTACAGAGACACTATCAGATCGAGCGTGAACTTTACCATGCAGTAAACAACGCTGAATTGAGGATATTTCTTCAGGCGCAGGTCGATGCCGATGGTGTGCTGGTAGCTGCGGAGACACTGGTCAGATGGGAGCACCCTGAGCGTGGCCTGATACCACCGGGTGTCTTTATCCCCATTGCCGAGGAGTCGGATCTGATTGTCGATGTCGGTGGCTGGGTGCTTACCGAGGCGATGCACCTGATGGCCAGGTGTGATATGGCGGGGCACCAGCTTAAGTTGTCGGTTAACCTGAGTCCACGACAGTTCCGTAAGCAGGGCTTTGTGCCCTGGTTTAAAGGTCTCGTCAATGAGAGTGGTGCCGATCCGACGAATCTTACACTTGAGGTGACCGAGGGACTCTTCATCGATGATCTGTCCGATGTGGTGGCGAAGATGGATGAGCTGGTTGCAATGGGTGTTAATTTCTCTATCGATGACTTTGGTACTGGCTACTCTTCTCTCTCCTATCTGAAGCGGCTTCCTATTAATGAGTTGAAAATTGATAAATCGTTTGTGCAGGATGCGCCTCACAGTGCTGATGATGCTGCGTTGGTCGAAACCATTCTTCTGGTGGCCAAGTCTATGCGTCTGAAGGTGGTGGCAGAGGGTGTTGAGAAGCAGGAGCAGGCCGACTTCCTCAATGCACGCTCCGAGGTGATTCATCAGGGCTATCTGTATGGTAAACCAGAACAGGCTGAGATCTGGATTGATAGATGGTTTAATGCTGATTGAATAAGTGGTTTCAATTGGCTTGATAGAAATTGTCAGCTTCGATGATGGTTACAATCTACGTTGATTAGTATCGTTCGATCCCGAGTAGGTTGTTGTCGGATGTACTGTGGCGTCAGTATTCAACTATTAACCGTTTTTCAGTAACGTAGTAATCTTATCCGCAGGTAGGGGCTTCGAGTAGAGGTAACCCTGTGCAAGTGGACAGCCCTCTTGTAGAAGGAAATCTGCCTGCTCACGCGATTCGACACCTTCTGCAATAACATCTAGACCGAGGCTGTTTGCCAGGGCGATAACGGCGCGTGTTATACCTGTGTCGTCCAGATCGTGTGGAAGGTCATCGACGAACGATTTGTCAATTTTTAGTTTGGAGATGGGTAGCTGTTTTAGGTATGCAAGCGATGAATAGCCGGTACCAAAATCATCAATAGATAGTTGCACTCCCAGCGCCTGTAGTTCTTGAAGTTGTTCAATGGCACCTTCACCCTGACCCATAACAAAGCCTTCAGTGACTTCAATCTCGATCCATTCGACCTTGCACCGGTTTTGTTCAAGGAGTCGCTTAACCGTAGCGCTTATGTTTCCATTTAGTAGCTGTTTTCCCGATACATTGATGGCAACCCGACCTGGATTCAGCCCCTGTTCGTGCCAGCCGACCACCTGCTGCATGACCTGATCTAGTATCTGTTCACCTAGCTCCAGTATCAGCCCGGTCTCTTCCGCGAGAGGAATGAAATCAAGTGGTGAAATAATGCCCCGATCAGGGGATATCCATCGAGCAAGTGCCTCCATCCCAATTAATTGGTTGGTTTCAATGTCATATTGGGGCTGATACCAGGCAACAAAATGTTGATCTGTCAGGGCCTTTCGAATGCCGTTCTCCAACAACATTCTTTGCATGGCTCGATGGGTAAGATCTTCCGTATAGAACTGATATGAGTTACGGCCTCTCTCTTTTACCTTGAACATCGCGGCATCAGCATTACGAATGAGCGTTTCGCAACTGTCTGCATCTTGTGGATAGATGCTGATTCATATGCTCGCCGTTAGATGGTAATTGTTACCATCGATATCCATCGCTGACCGCCATGGATAGCGAAGCGAAGGCGGTTAGTCCGCGATAGTCGACGCCGTCTGCCTATTCGTAGTTGAGAGCGCGAGCGAACGACGGAGAAGGCTTGGATGCCCAAAACAAGCTTCCGCAAAAATAGCGACTCCCCGGTGGCTCTTTAATCGCCTCGATTACCTTTTGAGCAACAGAGGCGGCATCATCTGGACTATTTACAGAGGTGAGAATTATCGTGAATTCATCTCCCCCAAGACGAGCGATGGTGTCATCTGCGCGTATGCACTGTTGAAGGCATTTACCCGTCTGTATCAGGACCTTGTCACCAACGCTGTGTCCAACGCTGTCATTGATCTGTTTGAACTGATCAAGATCGATAAAGAACAATGCAAACAGTTCACCGTTTCTTCTGGCTTTTAGTAACGTCTGTTCCAGCCGGTCCAGGAAGAGTAGTCGGTTAGGTAGTGATGTGAGTGTGTCGTGATGGGCCAGGTGGTCCAGGTGCTGACTCTTTTCTTCAATCTCATGCTGCAAAAGGATATGGGATGTCATCTCACGAGATGATTCAATGATTCCCGTCAGTTTGCCGTTGTCATCAAAGAGTGGAGAGGCGAGTAACTCAAAAAAACGGTCATTTCCACTCTCATCTGGGTGGTTGTGAAGCGTCGTGGCATGTTTTCCAGTTAGTTTTACCTGCCGAAGTGGGCAGGGATGGTCGTCGCCATCGCAGGGTGTGTCACGGTTATGGGAGATCTCATAGCAGTGGATAGGTTGTTGCTGGTCGTTAAATAATTGGGGGTCTTCAGTGCCTGCAGCAGAGTCATTGATAAGCTCCACTTCATAATCGGTGTTAATCAGCATGATCCCATCATGAACACCATTGATTACAGATTGTAATAACCGGTGCTGTTTGGCTATTTCATGTTCGGCATTACGGCGACGCTCTATTTCATGCAGTAGTGGTGTGATGGAAAATTTGTGAAAAAGAAACCAGGTTGTTATACCAAGCAAAATGGTTGCGATGGAACTTATAAGAGCCAACTGTTTGATTAGGCTGTTTAGGAGCTGTGTGGTAACAATAGGTTCGCTAGTGAGTGTCAGGTCATATCGGTCGTGATTAACCGTTATTGATCCAGAACTGGTGAATGTCTCTCTCACTGATGGGGTAGGTCGATTGTATGTACTCAGCGCAAAACCGTCCTCATTGACTAAAGTAAGTGTTACTACTTCGCTGTGTCCTTTCCCCCAGCTGTTGAAATACCACTCGATTAGAGCGAAGTTCTCGGTGATTAACGACTCCCGTGCCAACTGTGTGAGTAGTTTTACGACGTTTTGTTGTGAGTTTTCAAAGCTACTGAAAAGTGAGTCGTGTTGCTGCTGGTATATGAAAAAGTTACCGGCCACCAGGAATAGTGTGAATAGCAGAGCGATGCCAAACCAGCTTTGTCTGTGAGCTGTTTTTTTCAATGAAATCACGGTGCTGTTTTTCTTTGCTCTAACAATGGACGGTCTGAGATAAGAGCACGTAGCTTGTCGTACTCCTGGCTTGTCGCGGGAATGATCGCGGTGGCACCCTTTTTGATTTTGTTTAAAATCAAGGCCGCTCCCGATTGTTTGTGAAGATTTTGTAAGAGTGGGATCAGTTCGTCGATAAGCTCTCTTTTTGTTGTTGGACCAGCAACAAAAATATGAGTGGGAACGTCAGGGGTCCACTTCAGTGCTTTAAGCCCTCGAGCCTCGTACTCACGAAACACCTCTTCTTTAATGCCACCGGCGTGATATTTCCCCATCAAAACCGCCAATGCGACATTGTGGTGGTTTTTAAGATGTGAGTAGGAGTCCAGATCGGTTAAATCGATTCCGACATCGTTAAGCAATCTTTGCGGTACCAGATTGCTCAGGGTTGAGTTGGGATCGCCAAATGCAAAACTTTTCCCTTTGAGCTCGCTTAATGAGGTGATCTTACTATCTCTGCGGATAGTGATTACACCTCGAAATGTATCCCTGCCTGCAAAGCTCAGCCTGCCGAGTGGTACGATGTTCTCGTTAAGTTCGGTTGCCTTGATATATCCAGCAGGACCAAAATAGGCGAAATCGACCTCACCTTGGTTAACCGCATCGATATGATCCTGATAACTGGTACCGACACGTATATGGATGTGTTTGCCGGTTGTTTTTGAAAGATATTCTGTCAGTGGGGTAAAACGCTCTACCAGTGTGGTTGCATGTAGGTAGGGGTGTATGCCGAGAGTCAATCCATTTTCTGCATCTGCGACCACAGTGTTTGATGTGAGCAGTAGGGATATTGCAAAAAGGTGTGCCGTCAAATGTTTTATGTAGTACATGACCGTATACGCCAGGTTTGTTGATGAGATCAGAGCATTTTCAACATCCTGCAGCGGTAGCCCTATCAAGCATATGACCTATATCAAACGCTTCATGATACCTATATGGATACAGCGTCTTATGCTGTGTTCCAACTTCTTAAAGATAATTTATTATGGCTGGTATGTCGATCATGATTTGTCTGGGGGATGAGATCCATATGGTTAAATTATTGATTGATACGGTAGGAGATGGCGCGATTGTTAAAGAGTGTGCTAAAGAGCTGTTTACAGGTGGTGTGCAGGTTGGTTTATCGTGTAATTTGAGCTACACCCCTTCAACCTGACAAATGTGGTGTGGGTGGGTCTTCTACGGTGGCTGAGGAGCGTACCGTGACATCGGTGTTCTCACCATGCCCCGTTTCAAGCCCTTTGTGGGCATCACTATAGTAAAAGGCCAACACAGAGGGCAGTTCACCACGCATCATCCACTGATGGATCTTGACTTCGGAGATCCGTAGGGTCTCAACATCGTCTGTATTGCTAAGCTATACGTTCACCCGATGTTGTTCCATCCAGGTGATGAAATTATCTGCTGGAAGCGGCCTGCTAAAATAGTAGCCCTGCAGTCGATCGCAGTGAAGAGAGGTGAGCGCCTCTACCATCTCTTCTGTCTCTACCCCTTCAGCGGTGACGGCCAGTCCGAGATTGTGAGCGAGCTCTCTCGTGGAGCGAACAATTATGGCGCTATCCTCATCTTCGATCATGCGCTGTATGAAGCTGGTATCGATCTTCAGTTCATTGGCAGGAAGTCGCTGCAGGTAGGAGAGTGAAGAATATCCGGTACCAAAGTCATCGATAGAGATGCCATGGCCCATGCTGCTGATCTCATCGAGTATCGTGGCAATGTAGTCTGGATCGTTCAGCATGGCCGTCTCGGTCACTTCAAAGGTCAACTGTTCGGGGCTGATCTTCCAGCGCTCTGAAAGATCCCTGATGTGTTGAACCAGTCCCGCTTCCTGGAGGTTGCGTGCTGAGAGATTGACTGAAATGGTTAGATAACAGTTGTTTTTATTCCACCGTTGCAGATGGCTGGCGGCCTCATCGAGTACCCAGCGAGTGATCTTCTGTATGTAGCCATTGCGCTCAGCCAGTGGTATGAACTCTGCGGGTGAGATAAAGCCATGTTCGGGGTGTTGCCAACGGATCAGTGCTTCGGCATTGATGGGGTGTGCTGGATTGCTAGGCATCTTGGGCTGAAAATAGAGCGAGAACTCTTTTCGATCGATAGCCTCACGCATGTCGCTATTGAGCATCAGTCGACGAACGCTATGTTGATCAAACTCAGGGTGATAACTCTCGTAACCACTACGAAATGATTTGGCTTGCTTGAGTGCAACACCTGCGTGGCGTAGAAGCTCCTCGGCGCTGTCACCGTGCTCAGGGTATGAGACAAGGCCGATGGTGATCTCAACGTTCAGACTGAAATCGCCAATTTCAAAAGGTGAGAGTAGCGCATGGTTGAGTTGGTCAATAACAGTCTGTCTATCGTCGAACAAGGCCTCTGGAAAAAGCAGTGCGAACTCATCGCCACCGGTCCTTGCGATGGTGTCTCCCTCTCGGATGGTGTTTTTCAAACGTTCCGCAAGCATTGCAAGTAGCTGGTCTCCCTGATCGTGTCCGAGTGTGTCGTTTATCTCGCCAAAGCTATTAATGTTGAGATGGAGGAGTAG
The DNA here is from genome assembly GCF_002020875.1 of Solemya pervernicosa gill symbiont. Lineage (NCBI taxonomy): Bacteria > Pseudomonadati > Pseudomonadota > Gammaproteobacteria > Solemya pervernicosa gill symbiont. The sequence goes on from NZ_MPRL01000030.1 coordinate 38,065, forward strand.
CAGGCAGCTATTCAGGCGCCGTGATCTCGAAATTTCGTTTTTTAACTGCTCTAGCAAAAGGGCGCGATTGGGTAGTCTGGTCAAAGTGTCGTGCAGACTCTGGTATTGAAGATCTCTCTGGTACTGATGACGCTCACTGATATCAAGGGCAATAACGAGATAAATATCCTTAATGGCGAGTCGCGAGCGCTGTACTCTTATATCCATTGCTCTGCACGTGCCGTCTTTACTGCGATGATCAGCTTCGAATCGAAGCTCTTTTAGCGTGTCATTATCTAGGGCTGAGAAACTCTGTTTCAGGTCACCGACATCCTTGCTCTCAAGGAAGTCGGAGTAGGTGAGTTGTTTGAATTCCGCTTCTGAATAGCCTAGATGTTGGGTGGCTGTTTTATTGGTACGCAGGATTTTTAGTGTTTCGATGTCGAGCAGGTAAATCTGGTTGCTCGCATTATCAAAAATGTGCGCCAGCTGGATGGTGATATCTTCAGACTGTTTCTGTTCGGTAATATCTTGCAGCGTTCCAAGCATGCTGATAGGGCGGTGATCTGAATCAAAACTTAGCTGTGCCTGGTCTCTTACAAAGCGCGTTGAACCATCAGCATGGATGATGGTGTGTTCGATCTGAAAGGGTTCGCCACTTCTCAGGGCCTGTTGAATAACCTCGTCAACATAGCGGCGCTCACTGTTTGGGATTAACTGCAGCACATACTCATAACTCAGAGTGTTGATACTTTTTTCGAGGCCAAAGATCTCATAGAGTTCATCAGACCAGATGACTTGGTTGTCGTGAATGGACCAATTCCAGCTACCGATATGTGCAATATGTTGTGCCTCAGCCAGCATCTCGTTGCTCTGCTGTAGCTGATTCTGAGTCGATTCAAGCTGTTGGTTACTCTCCTGCAGCGAGAGGATATGTTCCTGTTGCAGGTCAGTGCGTCGTTCATACTCATCCTCAAGTTTTTGTTCAGTAGCAGTTAGGGTGTTTTCTGTGTTCTCAGCTAGCAGATAGAAGAGAATGAAGACGATGCCGCCAACACTAAGTACTAGAACTGCAGAGAAGCTGAGAATGCGCCACCCGCTTTCAAACCAGTGTTCTGTAGGATTGAGTACAAGCAGAATACCTACCTGCTGTTGAGTGACATCTTCAAGCGGCAGGAATGATGCTTTGAATCTCTTCTCAGGAATGCTGACGTTTACAGGTTCTCTAAAACGTAGTTCTCCAGGATTCTGAAGCCTTTCCTCTAGCTGCTTAGGGAGCGATTGATAGAGCTTCGCTGATGAGACCATGATGTGTTCGGGGTAGTCATTCCAGGATGCTTCACGTCCATGCATCTGCATTCCCTCTTTCCATCGCTGCCTGTCGAGATGATCTTTCTCAATGAGAACGTAAAGCGATACATCCAGGGCATCGTGTAGCTTGCCCAAAATGTGATCGATCTCTTTGCCTAGCTCGACATAACCGATCAACTCACCCTGGTGATACCAGGGGTGGACGACTCTGAGTGTGAAGGTACCGAGTATTCCTAACTCAAGTCCGTAACTGACCTTGCCGCTTCGTTCTGCCTCCAGGGTGGTAAAGCGCTCAATGCGATCGCTATGACGGGTCGGTTGATGTACGCGTAGCAGATTGATCCGGTCGGGAGTGGTGAAGTAGAAGTGAGTGATCTGGCTCTGCTGGTTTAACTGTTTGTAGAGGGTGTTGCTGAGATTAAGAAGTTGAACTCGGTCACGCTGTAAAAAAGCCTCAATGATCCTCTCATCTCTAGCAATTAAATTCAGGCTCGATCTCATCAGTGAGGCATCGGCCTCAAGATCACCTTGATAGATAGTCTCTACCACCTGCATCTGCAGAGTGGTTTCCTTATCAATACCCTCAAATATGTGCCAGAACGTTGCAGCAATGAAAATCATCATCACGATGAAAATGATGATCGATAGAGGAATCAGGATCCTCTTTTTCAGGTAGCCGGTATAGTCGTTCATGGGCTATTTCAGCTCGTCACCGTTAGTGGTTGAATCTCATATCAGGTGATCACCGTCGGGGTGCTGCGTCCCGTTCTTGACTCAAGTTCAGATAGAGAGGAGGCAAACTCAATGAGTGCTATCAGCGTCTGCTGCGTATCTTGTTGTTGTCTGCTCGGTTCGAGCTCAAGCTGCTCTATGTAGATCCGTATCGTCGCCCCAACCGTTCCGGTACCGGAGAGGCGGAAGATGATACGAGAGCCATCCTCGAAGCCGATTCTTAGTCCCTGATTTTGACTCTCGCTCTTATCGACGGGGTCGAGATAGGCGAAGTTATCGGCGTAGCTGATTGTGCGACCGTCTATCCTGGTACCCACAAGATGCGTGAGTTGTGATTCGATATGTGCCATCAGCCCACGGGCCGCCTCGCTATCGACCGCCTCGAAGTCGTGACGGGTGTAGTAGTTGCGACCATATTTGGCCCAATGCTCAGTGACGATATCGGCGACCGGTTCCTGGCGCACGGCAAGCACGTTGAGCCAGAAGAGTACCGCCCAGAGTCCATCCTTCTCACGCACATGGTCAGAACCGGTGCCAAAGCTCTCCTCACCGCAGAGGGTGATACGTCCTGCATCGAGCAGATTACCGAAGAACTTCCAGCCGGTGGGTGTCTCAAAGCACTCAATACCGAGCAGCTCCGCAACACGATCGACCGCACCACTGGTTGGCATCGACCGGGCGACACCGGCAAGCCCCTGTCGGTACCCCTTTACATGGTGGGCATTGGCAGCTATCAACGCCAGACTGTCGGAGGGGGTGATGAAGAAGTTTGCACCGAGCACCATGTTGCGGTCTCCATCACCATCGGAGGCGGCACCAAAGTCTGGTGGGTTACTACCGAACATCTCATCGACCAGCTCTTTGGCGTAGGTGAGGTTGGGATCGGGGTGTCCACCACCAAAATCCTCCAGTGGTTCGCCGTTGATGATGCTACCGGCGGCAGCGCCGAGGCGCTGCTCCAAGATCTCTTTGGCGTAGGGACCGGTGATGGCGTTCATAGCGTCAAATCGCATTCGAAAACCGGAGGCGAAGAGGGCGCTTATCTTGTCGAAGTCGAACAGCTCTTCCATCAGCTCGGCGTAATCGGAGACCGGATCGATGATCTCAACGACCATATCACCGGCTGAGCTGACACCGACCTGGTCGAGATCGGTCTCTGCCCCTTCAGCAATGTTGTATTGCGTGATCTCAAGCGAGCGTTGAAAGACTGCCTCAGTGAGTTGTTCGGGGGCTGGGCCACCATTGTTACCGTTGTACTTGATACCGAAGTCCTCATCGGGACCACCGGGGTTATGGCTGGCTGAGAGAATAAAACCGCCCTCAGCGCCATATTTGCGAATCACCGCAGAGGCTGCTGGGGTTGAGAGGAGGCCACCTCGACCAACCAGAACCTTGCCGACGCAGTTGGCGGCGGCCATCTTGAGGATGGTCTGGATCGCCTCGCGATTGTAGTAGCGCCCATCGCCACCGACCACGATCGTCTTGCCGGCCAGGTTGCCAACGGTGTCGATCACCGACTGAACGAAGTTCTCCAGATAGTTGGGCTGCTGAAACTGTTTGACCTTTTTACGAAGTCCTGAGGTGCCGGGCTTCTGGTCGTCGTAGGGGGTGGTTGTACAGGTTTTTATCTTCATCTCTGTGACTCTACGACAATCAAAATCGGTTGCAAGTGCCAAATATAGTGCTGCATCGTAACGGCGCAAAGATTGTGTCTGGACACCGCTTTGATCATGCCAGCTTTGCGTGAATTGGAGCTGTGATATGCTGGCCACCTATGCTGATAAAAGAGTACCAGAGCCGGGATCGTTGCCAGCCACAACGATCATTGAACCAACTGATGGCGATCTATGAGGCCAACTATCGGCGCCTAAAACACCTGATTCCAGCGCTGACCCAGATTGCCGATCGGGCTATCTCTACCAGCAGCGACGATCTCGATCTCCACCTACAGATCGAAGATCGCTCGACCTATACCACGATTCTGACCCTGACCTATCTCTTTGATGATGGCTCTGTTGCCGATCCGGCGGCGCGTATTCGCATCTATCACGATGCACGGGTGGCCGAGGTGGAGGCGTGCCGTTTCCGACAACCGCTGCCCTTTACCCGTATAGCCCGTCCCGGTGTGAAGCTGCCGGTTCTGGAGTGGAAGTGGGAGATCAACGTCTTTCTGGAGAAGTGGTTGCTCTACTGTATCGAGCAGGGACATCTTTTCGATCTTGAGAGTGTGATTGGTCAGCCAGCGGCTGGATAGCCATCTGAATCGATAGCCGGAAGGTTATTCGTCTTACGTTACTGCTGAATTATAAAAAAATCGCGACTCTGGCACTTCCCTGTGCCGCAATCGCATTGTTATCGCCTAGATATCACGCAGCAGCTCATTGATGCCGACCTTACCTCGGGTCTTGGCATCGACCTGCTTGACGATCACCGCGCAGTAGAGGCTGTAGCTGCCATCCTTGCTCGGCAGGTTGCCCGAGACCACCACTGAACCGGCCGGTACACGGCCGTAGATGATCTCGCCGGTCTCGCGGTTGTAGATCTTGGTCGACTGCCCAATGTAGACACCCATCGAGATAACCGCACCCTCTTCAACGATGACACCCTCAACAACCTCGGAACGTGCGCCGATGAAGCAGTTGTCTTCAATGATGGTGGGAGCGGCCTGCAGAGGTTCAAGTACACCACCGATGCCAACGCCACCGGAGAGATGGACGTTTTTACCGATCTGCGCACAGGAGCCGACGGTGGCCCAGGTGTCGACCATGGTGCCGGAATCGACGTAGGCGCCGATGTTGGTGTATGAGGGCATCAGAACGGTACCAGGAGCGATGTAGGCACCACGGCGTGCAGAGGCGGGTGGCACCACTCGTACACCGGCATCACGCAGTTCGCGTGAGCTCATGTCGGCGTACTTGGAGGGGACCTTGTCGTAGTAGTTGGTGAAACCACCCTTCATCAGGTTGTTGTCTTCGATGCGGAAGGAGAGCAGTACTGCCTTCTTTAACCACTCGTTAACACTCCAGTCGCCCACACCTTTCTGCTCGGCAACACGTGCCTCACCGCAGTCGAGCTGGCGCAGTGCTTCATCGACGGCCTCTTTGACGTGTGGCTCTACATTGCGTGGGGTGATGTCGGCACGGCGCTCAAACGCCTCTTCGATGATGCTCTTGATGTCGCTCATTGGTTCAGTTCCTTATCCTGAAAAATGTAGGGTTGCTACCTTTCGGTTTGATGCGAATTGTAGCGTTAAATAGTCTCGATATAGTCACGAATTCGGTGGGCAGCCTCGATGCACGACTCCAGTGTCGCCACCAGTGCCATGCGTACATGACCGCTGCCGGGATTCTCGCCATGTGCATCACGTGAGAGATAGCTGCCGGGTAGCACGGTAATATTCTTCGCTGCAAAGAGTCCTTGCGCGAATTCACACTCATTAATCGGTGTTCTGGCCCAGAGGTAGAAACCGGCATCGGGACGTGAAACCTCGAGCACCGGAGAGAGTATCTCTAATACAGCATCGAACTTCTGCCGGTAGAGCTCACGATTGGTCTCTACATGCTGCTCATCCTGCCACGCCTTGATACTGGCGTGCTGAGAGGCGGGCGGCATAGCGCAGCCGTGGTAGGTGCGATAGAGCAGAAAGCGGCTAAGCACCTCGGCGTCACCTGCCACAAAACCGGAACGCAGGCCCGGCAGATTGGAGCGTTTAGAGAGGCTGTGGAAGACCACGCAGCGCTTGTAGTCGTTGCGTCCCATCTTGGCGGCTACTTCCAGTAGACCGACCGGCGGTTGTGACTCGTCGGGGTAGAGCTCCGAATAGCACTCATCGGAGGCGATGATGAAGTCGTAACGGTCGGCCAACTCGATCAGTTGTTTCAGGGCTGCTTCGCCAATCACCGCACCGGTTGGATTGCCGGGTGAACAGATATAGATCAGCTGGCAACGTTGCCAGACCGCCTCAGGGACAGCATCAAAGTCGGGTAGATAGCGGTTATCCGCAGTTGCATTGAGGAACAACGGTTCGGCACCAGCCAGCAGCGCGGCACCCTCATAGATCTGATAGAAGGGGTTGGGCATGACTACCAGAGGTCCACCCTCTGATGAGTCGGTATTACGATCTACTATCGCCTGGGCGAAGGCGAAGAGCGCCTCGCGAGTGCCATTGACCGGCAGGATCTGCTGCTCGATATCGAGGCTCTCGGCAGGGAGATTGAAACGTCGTATCAGCCAGTCACTAATTGCACCACGCAGCTCAACCATCCCCTTGGTTAGCGGATAGCTGGAGAGGGTGTGCAGGTGTGTGATCAGCTCTTCGGTGACAAAACCGGGTGCGGCGTGTTTCGGTTCACCGATCGATAACGGGATATGTGACAGTCCGGCAGGGGGTTCGATACCCGCCTTGAGTTGCTTGAGACGCTCGAAGGGGTAGGGCTGCAGGAGATCGAGATCGGGATTCATAGTGTCCGGGTATAGCCGTTCGGAAAAGCGGCTAGTATAAAGGTATCGATGATGCCATCCAAACAAACGACCAACTTTCTCCCCGTTCTCAGCCTGTTGATCGCCGCAACGCTCTGGGGCGTTATCTGGTATCCGATGAGATTGTTGGAGCAGGGTGGGCTCCACGGCGCCTGGCAGGCAGTTGTGCTCTACGCTACAGCGGCGCTCATCTTCGTCCGCTGCTGGCCACGGGTTTTCGAGGCCTACCCCAAAGCCCTGCTTAATCTTACGGTTATGGCGCTGGCCTCGGGCTGGTGCAACCTCTCCTTTATGCTCGCCGTGCTTGACGGTGAAATTGTGCGAGTACTGCTGCTCTTCTACCTCTCTCCGATCTGGGCGGTGGTGCTCGGCTGGCTGTTGCTTGGTGAGCGCCCTTCACGTGGGGGGCTGTCAGTGCTGGCGATCGCTCTCTCTGGAGCGGTGATTATGCTATGGGAGCCGAGGGTCGGTTATCCCTGGCCTGAGACGGGTGCTGACTGGCTGGCGCTCTCGTCGGGATTTGCCTTTGCGATTATGAATGTTGAGACACGTTATCTGCAGTCGATCGATATTGATGTGAAGACGGTGGTCGCCTGGTTGGGGTGCGTCGTTGTGGCGGGAGTGGTGGTTGTCGTGATGGGCATATCACTACCCGTTGTCAGTGGATCGGTCTGGGTGGGGGCACTGCTGCTGGGTGCCCTGGCGATAACGGTGATGACTCTGGCTGTCCAATACGGGGTTACCCATATGCCGGTACAACGCTCGGCGGTGATCCTGCTGTTTGAGATTGTGGCGGGTGCGCTCTCTTCACAGCTATTAACCGATGAGGTTATTGGTTGGCAGGAGTGGGTGGGTGGTGTGCTGATTATTCTGGCGGCTTATCTAACCGCAAAACGTGAAATAAAATCGTAAATATCACATAACCAACGCCCGCTGACCGCCATGGATAGCGAAGCGAAGGCGGTTAGTCCGCGATAGTCGACGCCGTCTGCCTATTCGTAGTTGAGAGCGAGAGCGAACGACGAAGA
>NZ_MPRL01000004.1:0-84052 GCF_002020875.1 Solemya pervernicosa gill symbiont
CTTCTTCGTCGTTCGCTCCCGCTCTCAACTACGAATATGCAGACGGCGTCGACTATCGCGGACTAACCGCCTTCGCTTCGCTATCCATGGCGGTCAGCGTTCGATATCTAGCGTTTCGCCTTCCCTTCCAGCCAGCGCCAGACAGAACCGTCGGGATTCTCCCGCCCGGTCATAATGTAGGTCAGGGCGTTGTGGTTCTGCAGCGACCACTGCATCGCCGCCGATGAGCCCTTGCTGCCACAAAAGAGCAGTCGATCACCAAAACGAAGCGCGGTTTTCTCATCGGGTAGCAGAGTCAATTTTCCACGCCGCTCATGCAGCAGTGGAATCGAGGCAAGGTCGCGCTCACGTGCGCTCGGGTCGTGTAGCAGGTGTTCGAGACGAATCTCCCAGCCATTGGCCAACGCACGATGCACACCCGCCGAGCGCCCCATGGTGATCTCAGCACCCCAGATCTCCGGCACAAAATCCCCCGTCACGGCACTAATTCTTGAGATCAACTGATTGGCCCAGTCGTTATCGTGTTCACGCGCCATGCGCAGGAACTGCGCCAGCAGTGGTGCGGTGAGCAGGGCCAGGATCTCGTGGGCAATAATCTGACTCGCCTGCATCACGATATCAGCATTGATGGTGCGGAACAGGTCGTCGTTTGAGTGTTTGTTCTGGCGCATAACGACAAACAGGTCGGGCTTGATATCCCGTGCAGTAATTACAATCGAGAGATTATTGGCATCGTTATCGGTACCGGCAACGATACCCACCGCGTCGTGGATACCTGCATCGATCAGCGTCTCCGCCTCGGTACCGCGTCCGATCACACACTCTTCGCAATCTGTCTTATCTGGATCGGCCTCAATGATGATGACATCGATTCCCTCGCGACGCAGATTGGCCGTCACCGCCTTACCGAAACGACCGTAACCACAGATGATCCAGGTCCCACGTGGTGGATAGAGTGGCTGCGCCAACGGTGTATTGGGTACCTCGGTGAGCCACTCGTGCAACAACCAGACACCGGTGGAGTGGATCGCCATCGCCAGGTGCTCGGCAAAGGCATCGAAGGGATCGATGATGTGCTGGGTGCCGAAGGAGGCGATATTCGCCTCTACATCGTGTGACTCGGCGCGGCAGATCACCTCCATATCAGAACGCAGCAGTCGACCTGTAATCGAGATACAGAGGTTGGCGTGATCATCATCAGTCAGGGCAATCAAACCGGCACAGTTGGGGAGCTGTAGCCCGGCACGAATCAGGTTCTCCGGCTTGGAGGCATCGGCATGGCTGCCCGGCACGTAGACGTCAAAATCCTGCAGTGCCAGCGCGTTCGCCCGTCTCTCTTGTATATCGACGGCCACCGCGTGACGGCCTCGGTCGGTCAGCGCCTGAATCAGCAGTGAACCGGTATCACCAAAGCCGCAGATTAGATAGAAGGGTTCACTAATGCGCCGTACGCTGCGAGCAAAGGCGTTTTCGGTCCGTGCCTGCTTGAAAGCGGGCTCCTGCATCAGGCCGATAATGGTACCGATCGCATAGAGCCAGGAGATGACGGTGATGTAGATCGAGACCATCGCCCACATGCGCTGGGCATCGGTGAATTCGTAGGGAATCTCACCGAAGCCGATGGTGGTGGCCATAAAACTGGTGAAATAGAAGGCATGGAAAAAATCCATGTTCCATGGATTTCCCTGATCATCGAGCCCGGGCATCAATACCATGCCGAGAACCGAGATGGCATAGGCCGCGATCAGGAAGATCAACGGCGCACGCATACGGCGCAGGATTAAGAAGAAGGTGCGATTCATCGACGCCCTTTAATCGATCAAATGTGCTCTGCGCTTAGCGACGCAGCATCACGGTTTCGATTACCAGCAGTACCACCGAAGTGATGTTCGCCAGTAGCGCACCACCGGAGAGAGAAACGATGCTACCCATCACCGACGGGGTCATACCGACTTCAGTGATATGGAGTGCAGCACCCCAAACGATCGCAGCGACGATCAACTGCAGGTCGGCCACCAGGCTGGTAGCGAGCAGGATCGCGCCCATCTGTGTGCGATCACCAAACTTGAGGGTGGTGGCAACCAGATTGACCACAATGGCTGCGAATAGCTCATAGACGTGGTGGTGCGCGGGATTATCAAATTCGCCGATAAAAAAACCAAAATTGAGCGTTAGCGCCAGGACGATAAAGAAGCCAAAGACCACCTTCTCAGGATTCATATGCCACTCCTAATTATTGTTGTTTCAGCAGTCTCAAGCAGAGAAATCAGGCCGCCGATCCCTTCATTGTACTCCATCAAGCGTCTCTATTGAGCACCCTTCAGACATAAAAAAAGGCGACCCGAAGGTCGCCTTTTTTGCTCGGAGCAAGGTGCTTAGTTGACCTTAGGCTCCAGCTCGCCAGCTTCGTACTTACCAAACATGGTCTCAAGCGAGATTGGTTTGATCTTGGCAGCCTGACCCGCAGAACCGAACGACTCGAAACGATTCTTACAGATATCAGACATCGCCTTGGTCGCCTCTTTAAGGAACTTGCGAGGATCGAAGTTGCTGGGGTTCTCAGAGAGATGACGACGTACAGAACCGGTAGAGGCCATACGCAGATCGGTATCGATGTTGACCTTACGAACACCCGTCTTGATGCCCTCAACGATCTCATCAACAGGCACACCGTAGGTCTGACCCATATCACCACCGAAGTCGTTGATGATCTTGAGCCAATCCTGAGGCACAGACGATGAACCGTGCATGACGAGGTGTACATCAGGGATGCGCTCGTGGATCTCTTTAACGCGGTCGATACGGAGGATCTTGCCGGTAGGCTCCTGGGTGAACTTGTAGGCGCCGTGTGAGGTACCGATGGCGATTGCCAGGGCATCAACACCAGTCTTCTTAACGAAGTCAGCGGCTTCATCAGGATCGGTCAGCAGCATGTCGAGGTCGAGCTTGCCCTCGGCACCGTGGCCATCCTCTTCACCCATCTCACCGGTCTCGAGAGAACCGAGACAACCCAGCTCACCCTCAACAGATACGCCACAGGCGTGAGCCATATCGACGACGTCCTTGGTGACGTTAACGTTGTACTCGAAGCTTGAAGGGGTCTTGCCGTCAGCCTCAAGAGAGCCGTCCATCATGACCGAAGAGAAGCCAGACTGGATTGAGCGTGCACAGATCGCAGGAGAAGCACCGTGGTCCTGATGCATAACAACAGGAATATTGGGATAGCTCTCGATCGCAGCTTCGATCAGGTGACGCAGGAAGGGCTCGCCCGCATAGGAGCGAGCGCCGGCTGAGCCCTGAAGGATAACTGGGCTGTCGACGGCTGAAGCAGCCTGCATGATAGCGTGGACCTGCTCCATGTTGTTGACGTTAAAAGCGGGAAGACCGTAGCCATTTTCTGCAGCGTGGTCCAGTAGTTGGCGCAAGGATACGAGAGCCATTACAACCTCCTGATATTGTGAGTTATAAAATCTTAATTAAAACCTGATACAGCCTAGACCATATCGTGAAAAAACAAATTCCTGCCAATTAACTGCCGTTGTTGGCATCGAGCTCTAGCTCGCCGACGACGGCGATTTTCATTGCGTTGGTGCCACCATGCTGACCGAGCAGGTCACCCTTGGTAATGATCACCAGATCGCCCTTGCGGACCGCACCGCGACGCACCAGCTCATCGATCGCCTCTTTATTAATCTCGGCGTGATCAGTGGTCTGCGAATCGAAGCTAACCGGATAAACACCGCGGTAGAGCGTTACTTTTCTACGCGTCTCGACATGTCCCGTCAAAGCATAGATCGGAATGCCGGAGCTGATTCGCGACATCCACAGCGGTGTGCTGCCCGATTCGGTCAACGCGGCAATCGCCTTAACCCCAAGGTGATTGGCGGTATACATCGAGGCCATCGCAATCGCCTCATCGCTACGGCGGAAGCGGGTATTTATACGGTGATCGGAGACCTTGGCCAGACGCTGTTTCTCAGCGCTACGGCAGATCCGGTCCATCGCCTTGATAACCTTGGCGGGGTACTTACCCGCTGCGGTCTCGGCTGAAAGCATCACCGCGTCGGTACCGTCGAGTACCGCATTGGCCACGTCAAACACCTCAGCGCGGGTCGGGATCTGATTATTGATCATCGACTCCATCATCTGCGTGGCAGTTAGCACCACACGATCCATGGTGCGAGCCATGCTGATAATGCGTTTCTGCACTGCGGGTAGCTCGGCATCGCCGATCTCTACACCGAGATCGCCACGTGCCACCATGATTGCATCGGAGACCGAGATAATCTCCTCCAATACATCCAGCGCCTCGGCACGCTCAATCTTCGCCATGATACTGCCCTGGCCACCGGCAGCACGCAGTAGTTCGCGAGCCTCTTCAACATCTGCTGCAGTGCGCGGGAATGAAATTGCGACATAATCGGCACCCAGTGCCGCTGCGCATTTAATATCCTCGCGATCCTTCTCGGTCAAAGCTGGCGCTGAGAGACCACCACCCTGGCGGTTAATTCCCTTCTTGTCGGAGAGCTCGCCACCGACAATCACCTTGCATCTGACCTCAGAACCATCAACCTGATCGACCCACAGCACAATTCGCCCATCATCGAGCAGCAGCGTGTCACCACGCTTCACATCATTGGGCAGGTCTTTATAAGCGATACCGACACGTGAACTTGTTCCAGACTTAGAATCGAGTGCCGCATCGAGAATGAATAGCTCACCCTCAATCAGTTCAATCTTGCCTTCAAGAAAACGATCGATACGAATTTTGGGGCCTTGCAGATCAGCTAAAACACCGACCTGTCGACCGTGGGCGCGCGCACGGTTACGGACCGTCTCTACGCGTGCGGTGTGCTCTTCGTGACTGCCGTGCGAAAAGTTGATTCGCACCACATCGACACCCGCGGCAATAATGTCGTCCAATACCTTCGGATCGTCGGTGGCCGGACCTAGAGTTGCAACTATTTTTGTGCGTCTCATTGACTCGCTACAGTTAAATGGGACGGGCCGTTTGGCCCGTCCGTTATTGGTTGATTAACCCTTTGCGCGCTCTTCAAGCATCGCAACGGCTGGCAGGGTCTTGCCCTCGAGGTACTCGAGGAAGGCACCACCGGCGGTAGAGATGTAAGTGACCTTGTCGTAGATGTCGTACTTCTGGATCGCAGCGATGGTATCGCCACCACCGGCGAGACTGAAGCCATCGGCATCGGCGATCGCCATTGAGACGGTCTTGGTGCCTTCACCGAACTGGTCGAACTCAAATACGCCAACTGGGCCGTTCCAGACGATGGTGCCCGCCTTGGAGATAATCTCGGCCAGCTCCTTAGATGAGTCGGGACCGATGTCGAAAATCATGTCGTCATCTTCAACGTCACCAGCGACCTTAAGGGTCGCTTCAGCAGTCTCAGAGAACTCCTTGCCACAGACCACATCGGTCGCGATCGGAATATTGGCACCACGCGCCTTCATCTTCTCAACCAGCGCCTTGGCGGTGTCGACCAGATCATCCTCGCAGAGTGACTTACCGACGTTGTTGCCCATCGCCTTGAGGAAGGTATTGGCTATACCGCCACCTACGACCAGCTGGTCAACCTTCTCGGAGAGTGCCTCGAGTACGGTCAGCTTGGTAGAGACCTTGGAGCCACCAACAATGGCAACCATTGGACGGGCCGGATTGGCCAGTGCCTTGGCCAGGCTATCGAGCTCGTTTGAGAGCAGCAGACCTGCACATGCCGCCGGGGCAAACTTGCCTGCACCGTGGGTAGAGGCCTGGGCGCGGTGAGCGGTACCAAAAGCGTCCATGACGAAGATATCGCAGAGTGCTGCGTACTTCTTCGCCAGCTCCTCGTTGTCCTTCTTCTCACCGGCATTAAAACGAACGTTCTCCAGCAGAACCACCTCACCCTCAGCAACATCGAATCCGCCGTTGATGTAGTCCTTGATCAGACGAACCTCTTTGCCCAGCTTGCTGCTCATATCAGCAGCGATCGGTGCCATTGAGTTCTCAGAGTCGACCTCACCTTCGGTAGGACGACCACGGTGAGACATCACCATGACCTTGGCACCCGCTTTTACGCAGTGCTCAACGGTCGGCATAGAAGCGGAAATACGCGCATCGGAGGTTACCTTGCCATCTTTAACCGGAACATTAAGGTCAGCACGAATCAGAACGCGCTTACCGGCAAGATCAAGATCGGTCAGCTTGGTGAAAGACATATCGAACTCCTGAGTATGTTTTGAATATAAAAAACGATTTGCCAAATACTCAGCCTGAAGACTTGGCAAATTGTTTTTATTGAAGTTGCGGGGTAAGCAGATGCTCACCCCTCAACTGAACCAATAAAAATTGGCGAGAGATTTTGCGTTCTGACAAGGCGTTTGGATGCTCTGAACACGGAGCGTACATAGGTACGTGAGTATTCAGAGCCATCCAAACAACGCCGTCAGGGCGCAAAAGATCCGCTAATTTTAGGCAGAGACGTGCTGTACGAGACGCAGCATGTTACAGGTGTAGCCATACTCGTTGTCGTACCATGAAACCAGCTTGACGAAGCTGCCATCCAGAGCGATACCCGCGCCTGAATCGAAGATTGAAGAGAAGCCAACACCACGGAAATCGGTAGAGACAACCTTCTCATCGGTGTAACCGAGGGTCTTGCTCATGTCACCGTTCTCAGAAGCATCCTTCATTGCTGCACAGATCTCTTCGTAGGTAGCATCGCTGTTGAGCTCAACGGTCAGATCGACAACAGATACGTCAGAGGTCGGGACGCGGAACGCCATACCGGTCAGCTTGCCATTCAGCTCAGGCAGTACAACACCAACGGCCTTAGCAGCACCGGTAGATGAAGGGATGATGTTCTCGAGGATACCGCGGCCACCGCGCCAATCTTTCATTGAAGGACCATCAACAGTCTTCTGGGTAGCGGTTGCAGCATGAACGGTGGTCATCAGGCCACGCTTGATACCCCACTTGTCGTTGATGACCTTAGCCATCGGGGCAAGACAGTTGGTGGTGCAAGATGCAGCAGAGACGATCGCCTGACCAGCATAGGTGTCGTGGTTAACGCCGTATACGAACATTGGGGTGCCATCCTTAGAAGGAGCACTCTGTACAACCTTCTTCGCGCCCGCATCGATGTGCTTCTGGCAGCTCTCTTCGGTGAGGAAAAAGCCGGTGCAATCGATAACCAGCTCAGCACCAACCTCGTCCCACTTCAGATCAGCAGGATCGCGCTCTGCGGTCAGGCGGATATTCTTGCCATCTACAACCAGGTTGTTGCCATCAACAGCAACATCACCACCGAAACGGCCGTGAACTGAATCGTACTTGAGCATGTATGCGAGGTAATCAGCGCCCAGCAGGTCATTGATACCGACGATCTCAATATCGTCAAACTCCTGCGCTACTGCACGGAAAACCATACGGCCGATACGACCGAAACCATTAATACCGACTTTGATAGTCATTTAATTTCTCCTTAACTTAAAGGTTACTAATTATCTAAATTTGTCTGAGTGGAGCGGGGTCCTTAGAGGACACCCTCAACAGCGCTCACAACGTTTTCAACGGTGAAGCCAAACTCCTTGAACAGCTCGCCTGCAGGCGCAGACTCACCGAAGCGATCAAGACCGACAACCTTATCGGCGTACTTGTACCACATGGCGGTAACACCAGCCTCGACTGCTACGGTCTTAACACCTGCCGGCAGTACAGAACCCTGATAAGCGGCATCTTGCTGCTCGAACATGTTGACGTTTGGCATGGAGACAACACGGATATTCTTACCATTCAGCGCTGCAGCTGCATCCATGGCCAGAGCCACTTCAGAACCGGTCGCGAGGATGATTGCATCCGGGGTGCCGTCACAATCCTTCAGCACGTAACCACCCTTGGCGATGTCGCTGATCTGCGCATCGGTACGAGTCTGGTGTGGCAGACCCTGACGCGAGAAGCAGAGACTGGTAGGACCGTCGTTACGCTCAATCGCCTGCTGCCATGCAACAGCGGTCTCAACCGCGTCACAGGGGCGCCATACACTCATATTAGGAGTGAGGCGCATGGTAGCAATCTGCTCAACCGGCTGGTGAGTCGGGCCATCTTCACCCAGGCCGATAGAGTCGTGGGTGTAGACGAAGATTGAACGCTGCTTCATCAGCGCAGCCATACGCAGGGCGTTACGGGCGTACTCCATGAACATCAGGAAGGTCGCACCGAAAGGAACCAGACCACCGTGCAGGGCGATACCGTTCATGATGGCGGACATACCGAACTCACGCACACCGTAGCGAATGTAGTTAGCTTCCTCGTTGGCATCCATTGGCTTGTAACCAGACCACTCGGTCAGGTTGGAGCAACCGAGGTCGGCAGAACCACCAAATAGCTCAGGCAGCATTGGAGAGTAAGCTTCGATTGCAGCCAGAGACGCCTGACGAGTCGCCGGGCTCTTTTCATCGGCATTGACCGAGGCGATGTAGGCCGCTGACTTCTCTGCCCAATCGGCAGGCAGCTCGCCACTTGAACGACGCTCAAACTCAGCCGCCAGCTCAGGGTACTCTACACGGTAGGCCTCGAACTTCTCGCCCCACGCCTTCTCAGCAGCATCGCCCTTCTCTTTTGCATCCCAGCCAGCGTAAACGTCGGCAGGCACGTCAAATGCGTCGTGCTCCCAGCCCAGCGCAGCCTTGGTCAGGTTAATCTCTTCATCACCCAATGGCGCACCGTGACAGGCGTGGCTACCAGCCTTATTCGGAGAACCGAAACCGATGGTGGTCTTGCAGCAGATCAGGGTCGGCTTGTCGGTCATCGCCTTGGCGAATTCGATCGCCTTCTCAAGCGCCTCAGCATCGTGACCATCCACATCAGCAATAACGTGCCAGCCGTAGGCTTCGAAACGCTTGGCGGTGTCATCGGTGAACCAGCCATCAACGTGACCGTCGATAGAGATACCGTTGTCATCCCAGAAAGCGATGAGCTTGCCCAGACCCAGCGTACCAGCCAGTGAACACGCTTCATGGGAGATACCCTCCATCATGCAGCCGTCACCCAGGAATACGTAGGTATTATGATCAACGATGTCGTGACCCTTCTGGTTGAACTGGCCAGCCATTGCCTTCTCAGCAATCGCCATACCAACACCGTTGGTAATGCCCTGGCCGAGAGGACCGGTGGTGGTCTCAACCCCGGGGGCATAGCCATACTCAGGGTGACCCGGGGTGCGTGAGTGGAGCTGACGGAAGTTCTTCAGATCCTCGACACCCAGATCGTAACCGGTCAGGTGCAACAGCGAGTAGATCAGCATGGAGCCGTGACCGTTAGAGAGGATAAAGCGATCGCGGTCAGCCCACTGGGGGTTATTCGGATTGTGCTTCATGTGGCCGTTCCACAGCACCTCGGCGATGTCGGCCATACCCATGGGCGCACCAGGGTGTCCGGATTTGGCTTTTTGCACGGCATCCATGCTCAGGGCACGGACGGCATTGGCTAGGTCTCTGCGTGAAGGCATGTGTATCTCCTATTAGTTTTTTCTTAAAAACTTGCTTAAATCGAATTAATTGTCGTCGTTAAAAACGCAGCTCCCTGTACTACAAACACCGACCTGCTAGAAGCCGGTAAAGAGGGCGCGATAGTTTAACTGGCGCGTGTTGCCAACTTGTTTCAACAAATGCGGCAACCACTAAGAAGTCAGTTCCAGCCATGTCCGGCCAGAAGAATTCAACCGCTGTTCGTTCTAGTTCTCTGGCAGCTGATTGCACCACCATGGCTCAAATATTCATGCCATGCGCCAAGCGCATAGAGCCGCGTATTTTCCCTCAGTTGACACTTTTCAGCAATAGCAATACTACTTTCACCCCCATAAATTTACGCATCACAATGTTTTTTAAGGAGAATATTCTAGAATCCCCCAATCCAACCCGTTCAAAACGGTACAAAGCTCTGCACATCACCCATCACCGCCCAATCAGAGTTGAGACCTAATAAGGGATGCTTACTAGGCAAAGAAAGGGCAATACGGCTAGAATTGCCCGCTTATCGCTCGCTCCATAACTGAACACAAGGAATTTTGAAGCATGGCCGACAATCATCTCTTCACCTCAGAGTCTGTCTCCGAGGGACATCCTGACAAGGTCGCTGACCAGATCTCTGATGCGGTACTCGATGCACTACTGGAGCAGGACACCAAGGCGCGCGTCGCCTGTGAGACCCTGGTGAAGACCGGCATGGTGCTGGTGGCCGGTGAGATCACCACCTCCGCCTGGGTCGATCTTGAAGAGATCGTGCGCGATACCGTCAGGGAGATCGGCTACAACAGTTCCGAGATGGGCTTCGACTGGGAGTCATGCGCGGTGCTCAACGGTATCGGCAAACAGTCGCCCGACATCGCCATGGGTGTTGATGAGAGCAGCGATCACGAGCAGGGCGCTGGTGATCAGGGACTGATGTTCGGCTACGCCAGCAACGAGACCGATGTGCTGATGCCAGCCCCAATCACCTACGCGCACCGCCTGGTTCGTCGTCAGGCCGAGGTTCGCAAGAACGGCACCCTCCCCTGGCTGCGCCCCGATGCGAAGAGTCAGGTCACCTTCCGCTACCAGAATGGCAAACCGGTCGGCGTCGATGCGGTCGTACTCTCCACTCAACACAATCCCGATATCGAACAGAGCGTTCTGGTAGAGGCGGCAATGGATGAGATTATCAAGCCTGTGCTGCCGAGCGAGTGGCTCAATGGTGACACCAAGTACTTCATCAACCCAACCGGTCGTTTTGTCATCGGTGGACCAGTCGGCGACTGCGGCCTGACCGGACGCAAGATCATCGTCGACACCTACGGCGGCATGGCACGCCACGGTGGCGGCGCATTCTCCGGCAAGGACCCAAGCAAGGTCGACCGCTCAGCCGCCTACGCCGGTCGTTATGTCGCCAAGAACATTGTTGCCGCCGGCCTGGCCGAGCGCTGTGAGATCCAGGTCTCCTACGCCATTGGCGTCGCCGAGCCGACCTCAATCAGCATCGAGACCTTCGGTACCAGCAAGCTTGATGAGACACGACTGGTTGAACTGGTACGTGAACACTTCGATCTGCGCCCCAAAGGCATGGTAGAGATGCTCGAGTTGCTACAACCGATCTACAAGCAGACTGCAGCCTACGGTCACTTTGGCCGTGACGATGTTGACCTTCCCTGGGAGCGGACCGACAAAGCAGCTGCACTTAAAGAGGCTGCTGGCCTATAATGCTCGACTGCCGCCCCAGCAGGGGCGGCAAAAACACCTCTCTCCCGAGGAGCGCTGCAGCGGAATCTCCGTCAGGCTCGGGAAAGATTGATCTTCTTAACGGCGCTCCCAAACGAAACTAGGAGAGAGACCTATGTCTGAGTTCACTGACTATAAAGTGGCCGACATCTCCCTGGCCGATTGGGGCCGTAAGGAGATCGCTATTGCCGAGACCGAGATGCCGGGGCTGATGGCCCTGCGCGAGGAGTTCGGTGCATCACAACCACTCAAGGGCGCCCGCATCATGGGCTCCCTGCACATGACCATCCAGACCGCCGTGTTGATCGAGACGCTCACCGCTCTCGGTGCCGAGGTGCGCTGGGTATCGTGCAACATCTTCTCCACTCAGGACCACGCTGCAGCGGCTATCGCCGCCTCTGGTGTACCGGTCTACGCCTGGAAAGGCGAGACCATCGAGGAGTACTGGTGGTGTACCGAGCAGGCGTTCAACTGGCCCAACGGTCAGAGGCCCAACATGATCCTTGATGACGGTGGCGATGCCACCCTGCTGCTGCACAAGGGCGTTGAGTTTGAGAAGGCGGGTGCGGTACCCGATGCACAGGAGGGTGACAACGAAGAGTATGTCGCCATTCTCGAGGTACTGCGTCGCAATCTGCCGATTGATGGTAGCAAATGGAGCGACATCGCCGACGAGATGAAGGGGGTCACCGAAGAGACCACCACCGGTGTACATCGTCTCTACCACATGGAGAAGGATGGCGAACTGCTGTTCCCAGCCATGAACGTCAACGACTCGGTCACCAAGTCTAAGTTCGATAATCTCTACGGCTGTCGCGAGTCACTGCTCGACGGCATCAAGCGCGCTACCGATGTGATGGTTGCTGGCAAGATCGCCGTGGTTCTCGGTTACGGCGATGTCGGCAAGGGTTGTGCGCAGGCATTCCGCGGCATGGGTGCCACCACCCTGGTCACCGAGATTGATCCGATCTGTGCGCTGCAGGCGGCGATGGAGGGTTACCGCGTCGTCACCATGGAGGAAGCGTGCAAACTGGGCGACATCTTTGTTACCACCACCGGCAACGTCAACGTCATCGATCACGACCACATGGTAGCGATGAAGAACGAGTCGATCGTCTGCAACATCGGTCACTTCGACTCTGAGATCAATATCGCCTCACTACGCCAGTATGAGTGGGAGAACGTCAAGCCACAGGTCGATCACGTCATCTTCCCCGACGGCAAGCGCATCACCATCCTCGCCGAGGGTCGTCTGGTCAATTTGGGCTGTGCCACCGGCCACCCCAGCTTCGTCATGTCTGCCTCCTTTACCAATCAGGTACTGGCACAGATCGAGTTCTTCACCAAGGGTGAGAACTACGAGAATAAGGTCTATGTCTTGCCCAAGGTTCTGGATGAGAAGGTCGCACGACTGCATCTAAAGAAAATCGGTATCAACCTGACCACCCTCTCTGAGGAGCAGGCCGATTACATCGACGTACCGGTTGACGGCCCCTACAAGCCTGATCACTATCGTTATTAACAAATCAGGTTAACCGTTAAGGACGCAAGGGAACGCAAAGAGAGTAAGCGGGTGCGAGAGTACGACTCGCTCCTTTTCTGGCTGTTATCAATACAGATCATCCAGCCAGAATAGTCGTACGCGATCTCACTCTTGAACTATTGATTTAGATCTCTTTGCGTCACTTCGTGTCCTTCACGGTTAATTATTAACTTCCAGGGTGAAGAGTAATGAAATCACAACAAAACCACCCCAAACAGTTCAGCTTCGAATTCTTCCCGCCTAAAACGGATAAGGGTGCTGAGAATCTGCGCCAGGTACGTGACGAGCTAGCAACGCTCAATCCGAAGTACGCCTCAGTCACCTTTGGTGCCGGCGGCTCTACCCATGCGGGTACCGTCGAGACGGTACGCGAAATGATGGCAGCGGGGCTCGATACCGCTCCCCACCTCTCCTGTATCGGCTCATCCGAAGAGGATATCCGCGCTCTACTTAATGGCTACATCGAGATGGGGGTAAAGCGTATTGTTGCCCTGCGTGGCGACTTGCCCTCCGGCATGGGTATGGGTGGTGCAGGCGCCTTCAACCACGCCAATGAACTGGTCGAGTTCATCCGCAGCGAGACCGGCGATCACTTCCACATCGAAGTGGCCGCCTATCCCGAGTTCCACCCCCAAGCCACCTCGGCCAGTGCCGACCTCGATAATTTCGCCCACAAGGTAAAGGCGGGGGCTAACGCCGCCATTACTCAGTACTTCTACAACCTCGACGCCTATCTACACTTTGTTGATGAGTGTGAAAAACGTGAGATCACAATTCCGATCGTGCCCGGCATCATGCCGATCACCAACATCAAACAGCTGGCTCGTTTCTCCGAGATGTGCGGTGCCGACATCCCTCGCTGGCTACGCCTGCGTCTCGAGAGTTATGGCGACGACATGGAGAGTCTGCGTGCCTACGGCCTCGAGATCACAGCTGAGCTCTGTCGCCGACTGCTTGAAGCCGGTGCACCGGGGCTGCACTTCTACTCGATGAATCGCGTTGAGCCGGTCAAAACGATCTGGCAACAGCTCGACCTGAGCAACGACTAAACATCGGCTCATTGCGTGAGAGTTCCACGTATTTTTCATCCCGGCACACTTCAGTGCGGCACACAGGTCGCACTGGCGTCGAACGCGGCCAACCACGTCGGCCGTGTGTTACGCATCAAACCGGGAGCGCCTCTGATTCTCTTCAATGGGGAGGGGGGCGAGTATCGTGCAAAACTGACCGCTGTAACACGCAATAACGTCACTGTTGAGATTGAGCAGTTTATCGATTGTGATCGAGAGTCCCCACTCAAGATCACCCTTGCTCAGGGTGTTTCACGCGGTGAACGGATGGACTTCGCGCTGCAGAAGGCGGTGGAGCTGGGCGTTGACGTGATTGTGCCGGTTGTCACCGAGCGCACCACCGTACAGCTCAAGGGTGAGCGTCAGGAGAAGAAGCTTAGCCACTGGCGGGGCGTCATCACCGGGGCATGCGAGCAGAGTGGACGCAGCCAGCTCCCACAGCTGGAATCGATCACTCCCATCGACCGGCTATTTCAGAAAACAATCAAGGGTGCGGCGCTGGTACTCGACCCAGAAGCGAAACACTCACTATCCACATTGGAGCCACAGCAGCAGATCACTTTACTGATTGGTCCAGAGGGAGGGTTGAGTGATCGAGAGATTGCAGCCGCAAACAGCGCTGGTTATCAATCCATCACGATGGGACCGAGGGTGCTGAGAACCGAGACGGCCGCACTGGCGGCCGTGACCGCACTACAGACGCTCTGGGGTGATCTGGGTTAACGGTCTGGGCTACTCTTCACCGCGTTTTAGACTCAGGGTGGGCGGACAAATTTCACATCGATACCGCTCTCTTTGATCGCCGCCTCCAGCTGCTCAAGATTGGGAATCACCGCAGACTCACCATCCAGCGTTACCTCGGCACTCACCATCTGCTTACCACCACTATCGGCAGGCGAGAGGTTATCCAATGAGGCACGCACCAGCCTTGGGATGCCCTGGGTCAACACAGCGAAGAAGGGCATACCCTGTTTCTGATAGAGCGTATTCACCACTGCGATTCGGCTACGTGCATCGACCTCCGGAGCCTCCTGTCCGAGAACAACCTCCATTGAGACGAGCGGCAGGGCTAGCGAGCGCCACATCACTGTCCCCAGTAGCCAGTCTGGATATCCCTCTCCAGCGATAAAACCGTCGTATGCCGCTATCTCTGCAATGGCTGTATTGGGTAGCATCATCTGCCCACCCTCAAGTGGAACCATCAGACACCGAACCTCATCAACCAACTCTGCTCCACTCATCACTCAGTTCCTATCGCGTTATTCTCAACATCCCCGCCCTGCCCCTCAAGGTAGGCAGTGATATGGTCTGCCAGCTGTTCAGCGTCAGCCTCACAACTCACCACGCCGGCAAGCTTGGCCCCATCAACCATGGTACTGACTACACAACTTTCAGCCTGCTGCACCCAAACGGGGGCACCCGCCTCTGCCATCGCCGCACAACCGGCCATCGCATCGCCGCCCATGCCACTAAAGATAATCGCACCGCCCTGTTTGCCATAACGTCCTGCGGCCATCTCCATCACGTGATCGATCGATGGCAGATGCAGCGATTCTCGAGCAGGGCGCAGTGAGATATAGCCCTCAGCGGTTATCACCACCTCATGCTCTACCGGCACCAGCACCACCTCTCCCTCTCTGAGCAGTTCACCCTGCTCGGCCACCTTCACCGTCAGTGCCGAGGTGCGGTTGAGCTGTTCGGCCAGCAGCGGCACAAAACTGGCGCCGATATGCTGCGCAAGCACAAAAGCTGCGGGCAGTTCTGCAGGCAATTCATTGAGAAATGCCTTCACAGCGGGGGGGGGCCACCGATAGAGGCACCCAGCACCCACACGCACTGTGCTGCCCCCTCATCCGGCTCACGCAATAGTCTGATCGGAACTGCCGGCCTCTGCGCTGGCTCTTCACTCTTGAGCGGCTCTTCGATGATCGCCACGGCCTCAGGTTGCTCCCGCGAAGTCTCAGCTCTGGCAATCTCACCCAACTTCTTTGCCAGGCGACGCACGCTCCGTCGACCACTCTCACCACTGCTCAGCGCTGCAGCCTCACTAAATAAAATCGGCAGGCTGACCGTTTCCATCAGACGTTCTAACACCT
Organism: Solemya pervernicosa gill symbiont; assembly: GCF_002020875.1. NCBI lineage: Bacteria > Pseudomonadati > Pseudomonadota > Gammaproteobacteria > Solemya pervernicosa gill symbiont. The sequence continues at coordinate 15,960 of NZ_MPRL01000004.1, forward strand.
CATCGGCATGCTCGCCCGACTCATCCAGATCGACCAGCAATACATCGGCCTGATGACGGTCAAATGAGCGATCAAACCACTCCTCAACGCGGTTAACGACCACCACTGAGAGCTGATGCTCTTCGAGTAACCGTCTCAGGTCATCGCTACGCTGCTCACTGGCACAAAGCAGTCCCACGCGAATCGGTTGATTAACGACTTCAGGCTGACTCATGATCGAGCTCTAACACCTCACGGATATTCTCAACCAGCTCCTGCTCCTTGTAGGGCTTACCGAGATAGCGGTTAACACCAATTTCAAAGGCTCGGGCACGGTGTTTCTCGCCAGTGCGCGAGGTAATCATGATGATCGGGATATGTTTCAACTGCGGTTCACTGCGGATAAAGGTGGCAAGTTCAAAGCCGTCCATGCGCGGCATCTCCACATCGAGCAGGAAGACATCGGGTATCCGCTCCTGCAGCTGAGCAACCGCATCAACACCATCCTTAGCAGTGAAGACATTCATCTGGTTTCGCTCCAGCAGGCGCGATGTGACCTTGCGAATGGTAATCGAATCATCCACCACCATTACCAGCGTCTCATCAGATTCTGACATCGCCATTGCTGCCGCCATCGCAGCACTCGAATCGATCTCCATATCGAACTGGTGCTGACGCGTCATCGCACCGATATCGAGGATCAGTACCACACGGCCATCACCGAGGATGGTCGCGCCAGAGACGCCCGGCACACCGCCAATCTGCGGGCCGACCGACTTGACCACGATCTCACGACTACCCTGCAGGTTCTCAATCTGTACCGCCACCCGCACATTACCGGAGCGCACCAGCAACATCGGATACATACGGCCTTCATCGTGCTGTTTCTGACTCGCGAGTCCCAGCAGCGAGGCGAGCGGGGTGACAAAGTAGGTACGGCCACCATATTCGTAACCGAGCGACGCATCCTCCTGATAACGTTGCATATCCTTACCACTGATTCGCGTAACGCCCTCAACAGCGGTCAGCGGAATCGCAAAGATATCCTCGCCATTCTGCACCATGATGGCACGATTCACGCTCAGCGTGAGCGGCATACGGATGGTGAATTCACTCCCCTCACCCTGGGTCGAATCGATCTCCAGTGAGCCACCCAGCTGTTTTATCTCGCTGTTGACCACATCCATGCCGACGCCACGACCGGCAACCTGGGTCACCTCCTGCGCGGTACTGAAACCAGAGGTGAGAATAAACTGGATAATCGTATGATCGTCGAGCTCACTATCGGCACGCATCAGACCACGTTCGATCGCCTTCTCGCGCACCTGCGACACATCGATACCGCAGCCATCATCCTTCATGCTCAGCACGATCTCAGCACCCTCTCGTGCCAGCGAAATCTCTACACGCCCGTCCGCAGATTTACCCAGTGCCTGTCGCTGCTGGGGCGATTCGATACCGTGGGCGATCGCGTTTCTCAACATGTGCTCAAGCGGTGCCACGATACGATCGAGCACCTTACGATCCAGCTCCAGCTCCGCTCCACGTACAAACAGCCCCACATCACGACCGACCGTATCGGCAGTCTGTCGCATCAGACGACGTAGACGGGTAATTAGACCGGAGAAGGGCAGCATGCGTGAGCGCATCAACCCCTCCTGCAGCTCCGTATTTACTCGCGACTGCTGCAGCAGCAGAGTTTCTGACTCACGGGTACTACTCTCGAGCAGGTTCTGAATACTGACCATATCGTTGGCCGTTTCTGAGAGCGCGCGCGACAGCTCCTGCATATGGGTATAGCGATCCATCTCGAGCGGATCAAACTCGGCATTCTGATCCAGCGCAATCTGTTCGTGACGCGAAAGAATCTGCGCCTCGGTCTCCAGGTCGATCTGGCGCAGCTGTGCCTGAAGGCGCTGTGCGGTCTGGGTCATCTCCTGAAGATTGAAACCGAGCGTGCCGACCTGCTGTTCCAGACGCGATCGATAGATGCTCGCCTCACCGGCGTAGTTGACCAGGTCATCGAGCAGATCCGCGCGGACGCGCACCACCTCATGCTGGCTGCGTTTCGCCTCATCTCCACTGACGGCCTCGGCAGCTACCGCCGCTTCCTGATCATCAGCCTCCACCGGCTCGGAAGGAGCTTCTATTGCTGCGAGCTGTAGATCGCTCTCTTCAGGAGCGGCCTCTAGCTCTTCATTCGGCACAGACTCCCCAACCAGTTCTGGCTGTGGCGCCCCATTGGGTACCCCTCTGCGCATCTGCTCTAGCTGCAACAGCAACTCATCTGCCGCCTCTGCACGCTCGCTACGATGGGCCATACTGAGCATCTGGTGAAGCCTGTCGAGCGCGCGCTGAACCAGATCGACCGCAGCCACCGTACCGATGAGCTGCCCCTCCGCTATCGCCGTGAGCAGTGACTCCAGCCCATGACTCAGGTCTCCGATACTGCTGAGACCAGCCATTCGCGCACCACCCTTGAGGGTATGCAGTTCACGCTGCAGTGCCGCAACCGATTCACGCGACTCGGGATCACTGCGCCAGCTCTGGATAATCTCATCGCTCGACTCGAGGATCTCATCACCCTCCTCGAGGAACACCGACAACAGCTCAGCATCGGGTTCATCTTCTGCCAGATGCTCGACAAAGGCCTGCTCCTGCGTAGTTGGCAGCTCAATCACCTGCGCCGCTTCACCTGCAGTGGAGAGCGCTGATTGCTCTTCGTCACTCTTCTGGACAGGCTCGGCCTGCCGCTCCTCAATCGAGGTCTGGGTCGCATCAATACGACTCAGCAGATCGCTGTAATCGGGTATCTCGGGATCTGCTTGATCAAGCAGATGAAGGATCGACTCTGTGCGAGTGACTACGCCTTCCAACAGGGTAAGAAGCGATGGATCGGCTCTGACACCGGCCTCCATCATCGCGTTGACACACTGCTCCATCCGTCCCGTCAGCTCAGCAATGCTGTTTGCATTGGCCATATGAGCACTGCCATGCAGGGTGTGAAGTGCTCGCGCCAGCGATTCACTCAGTGCTGTCTCGCCTCCTCTGGCGCTATCGACAAAGCGGTGAATCTCAGCAAAGTGTCCTTCCGACTCCTTTCTGAAAATCCCATAGAGCACGGGATCCATCGCCTCACTCTGTGGCTCCGGCTCAGACTCAGCTTCCAGCTTAAGCGCGGGCACCGCCTCTGCAACCTCGTCCTCAACATGACCCAGCGCCGGCTCTAACGGTACCGCTGCCAGCGGTGGGATCTCGACCTCACCAGGTTGACTCATCGCTGCTGCCTGGGCCATCAAACCCTTAATATCGGAGTGCGGCTTAATGCCCTCCTTTATCTGCACCAGCAACTCTGGCAGCGCATCAAGCGCCGATTCAAGCAGCCTGCTCATGGTTGGGGACAGCTCAACACTGTTATCGATGACTCGGTTGAGCATATTCTCCATCGACCAGGCGAATTCACCGACCAGATTCGCCCCGACAAGACGCCCGCTACCCTTCAAGGTGTGGAAAGAGCGTCGAATAATCGTCAGACTCTCCTCATCCTCCGGATTGGCCAGCCACCTCGGCAGATGTACCTTGATATCGGCGTACTCCTCTTCGGCCTCTTCGACGAAGATATCGAGGATTTCATCATCCAGCTCATCGGAGAACTCAAAATCGGCGCTCTCCTCTGTTTGTGTAACCTCTGTACGTAGGGTACCGATGGGCTCGCCACATATCACTTCAGGCAACTGAGACTCTTCGAGACTCTCTGACACCTCATCCAATCCGGCGCTCTCAGGTGCATCATCAGAGACCACATCTGCACTAAATTCGGCACGCAACTCAGCATCTGTTGATGCAGTTGATTCACTCTCATTGAGTGCAACCTCTTCACAGCCGAGCAACGTCAGACGCCCCTCTACCGCATCCAGTAGATTGCTATGCGGACGATTTGCTGCCAGCCCCTCCATATAGAGTTCAATGCCGGCAATCGCCTCTGCCAGTGCCGCCTGATCATCGTTCACAGGGAGCTCATCGACATCTATCAGCTGTTGTTCAACATAGCGCGTAGCCTGGAGCAACATCGTTGCTGCGCGCGGTTGATTCATCACCTGCAGCGCACCCTGCACCTGCTGCAGTAGCTGAGGGACCGCAGTCATCGGCTCAGATTCATCACTATCCTCGAGATAGTTGGTGATCGCCTCTTTTGACTCAGCAAGACTCTTGCTCGCCTCATCAAGGACGGCCGTATGTATTTGCTGAATCTCGGCCTGGGGAAGCTGAACCCCTGCAGCGGCCTCATCACCACCCTCTTCAAGCTGCTGCTGCGTATCACCACTGAGCGAACTATCGACATAGAGCAGCGCACCGGCAATATCCATCAATGCCGCATCATCGACCGGCCGACTGCCCTGCACCATATCCTCAGTGCTGTGGAACTGCTCCATCACCAGTTTGCGTGCATGGCCAAAACCCAGCATGCCGAGCGTATCGCCGACCCGTTTCAGATTATCGGCCAAAGGCTGTAATGCAGCTGTTTCACGTTGCTCACTGCGAACAAACAGATCGAGGCTATCTTTAATGGTGGCAAGATCTTCCTTCAAAGCACCGGTAACCGCCTGCATCACCTCGACATTACGACCACTGATACCCGCTCGTGCCGCCTCGATCTCCTCCTCCTTGGGCAGCGCATGATCAAGCTTGAAGGCCGACTTGACGGCATCAACACGCTCACCTCCTGGCTCAGCCAGGGCAGCGAAGTAGAGTAGATTTTTTATCAAATCAAGCGGAGGCTGCTTGGCCAGCGCCAACTCACCCTCATCAATAAGAGACTTGATCTGTCGATCGATCTGCCCAAGCACCATATTGAGCGAGAGTGCAGGTTCAAGCTTCTGCTCCTGCAGCGCTTCAATCACTGCCCCGGAAAGCCACCATAGCTGTACTACAGGAGCCAGTGTCGAGGCGTGCTCGAGCCCGGCAACAACACGTTCCAGCTCTGTAACGCCCTGTTCACGATTGAGGTTTTTTATCCATCCCAACAATCCCTTCTGAAAGTAGGGACGTAGACGACGAGCCGTATCGAGTAGCGCGCTATCGTCAGCTGCTGACTGCTCATCTTCACGCAGTGGTGCCAGAGCCGAGAGATCGGGAGTGAAGAGTGCATTCTCAGAGAGCAACGCCTTGCCCTGGGCAGCGCGCAGGTCATTAACCAACGGCAGTAATACAATCGGAATATCACGATGCCCTGCCTGCAGACGCTCGAGGTAGTCGGGTAACTGCAGCATCGCCCGCATCAGGACCTCAAAGGTCTCATCGCGGCGTTTACTCTCCTCCTCAAGCAGCACAACGGCCAACGCCTCCATCTCTTCAGCCAGCATCGCCGCACCGTAGAGCTCAACCATCTGTAACGTGCCGTAGACCTGATGAAGGTGGGTTACACAGAAGCGCAGCTGGGTTGGATCATCGTCATCCTCGACAAAACTCTCTAGCGCGATGCGAGCCTGGGAGAGAGTCTCGTCGAGCTCCTGCTTAACCCAGCTTAGCGTGGTGTAATCGACGCCCGTTGTGTCACTACTCATAACTTAACCTCTGACCCTTCAGCATCTGCGCGGCGCCGGTAGGCAACGACGTTTGAATCGTTAATCCGTTCCAACCCATCAGGTTTCCAACCAGGCGCCTCACCGGGACCCAAGATCAATAGACCACCAGGTGCCAGATAGCGTGCAGCGCTATTGAGAATCTCAAAACGTCGTGCGCGTTCAAAATAGATCAGGACATTTTGACAGTAGATGATATCCATCGCCCCCATCGGCGCACGATCGATATCCATGATCTTTAATTTGGCAAAACAGACGCGTCGACGCAGCGACTCATTGACTCGATACCGCCCTCCCTCGACCGGGGAAAAGTACGCTTCGAGTAACGACTGCGGTAGCTTGCTCAGCCGCATTGGGCCATAGGTTGCCTGTTTTGCCTCGGCAATTGCATCGAGACTGATATCAGTGCCCGTTACGCCAAAGTAGTAGTCACCACCCAGCGATTTGAGGTGATGGTCGATCAACATCGCCAGTGAATAGCTCTCTTCACCGGTGGCACAGCCCAGGCTCCAGACCTGTAGAGAATAGGGCTTGTCGTGATTTGAGAGTGATTCTGGAAGAAACTGTTCACGAATAAACTGGAGCGATTCGGGATGGCGATAGAAACATGTCTCATGAACGGTGAGACGATCAACCAGAGTGGTCCACTCAACCACACCCTCACCGTTCGATTGCAGCAATTCAAAGTAGGCGAGAGGATCGCGAAAACCGATCTCGCGCATACGGATTGAGATGCTGGTGAGCAGGAATGAGCGACGCGCCGGGTGCAAGACCATCCCGGTACGTGCCTCGAGCATCTCAGTCCAGCCATTAAAGAGCGCATCATCCATCTCTGGAAGACGCTCCAGACCGAACCACTCGCCAGCCCTATTGTTGGCGACAGAAGCCAATATTGTCTCCGTCTACCGCCCTACTCCGGCAGCTTAAAGTCAGATACCGATTTGCGCAGATCGTTCGCCAGCTCAGCTAGATTACCGATCGATGCCGCCGTCTCGGTGGTACCTGCAGAGGTCTGGGTGGTGATCTCCTGGATCGAGTTCATGGTGTCGGAGATATTGCCTGCTGCACTGGTCTGCTGGGTGGCCGACTGCGAGATACCTTCGATCAGATCCGCGAGATATTTCGATACCTTCTCGATCTCATCCAGCGCCTCACCCGCGTTCTCTGCCAGCTTGGCCCCCTCGACCACGTTGGTCGTACTCTGTTCCATTGAGATGACCGCCTCGTTGGTATCGGTCTGGATGGTTTTAACCAGCGCCTCAATCTGCTTGGTCGCGTTACTGGAGCGCTCCGCAAGACGCTGAACCTCATCGGCAACCACCGCAAAACCACGACCCGCTTCACCGGCCATTGCCGCCTGGATCGCAGCGTTAAGCGCCAGGATGTTGGTCTGGTCAGCAATATCGTTAATCAGCTCAACGATATCGCCGATCTCCTGCGAGCTCTCACCGAGGCGCTTGATACGTTTCGAAGTCTCCTGGATCTGCTCACGAATACCGTCCATACCCGTAATGGTGCTACGTACCGTCTCACCACCAGCATGTGCGATATTTACTGAGCGCTCCGCAACCTCGGTCGACTCAGTGGCGTTCTCCGATACCGCTGCAATCGAGATCGCCATTTCGTTGACCGCTGCACTCGCTGCAGTAATCTGTGATGCCTGATGGTCACTCGCATCTGCCAGACTCATCGCCGTGGCCTGCGACTCCTGCGCTGCTGAGGAGACCTGCACAGAGGTCTCGTTAATGGTGGTAACCAGGGTTCTTAGCGCCTCGATCGCATAGTTGATCGAGTCAGCGATCGCACCGGTTATATCCTCCGATACGGTAGCGGTTACAGTCAGGTCACCATCAGCGAGGTCACCCATCTCATCGAGCAGCTGCATGATTGCAGTCTGATTACGCTTGTTCTGCTCATCCGCCTGCTCCTTCTGCATGTTGGCTGCTTCGGTACGGCGACGTGCATCGACAATCAGCTGAATACCGAGCATAAACATGACGGTAAAGGCGATGGCACTAAAGATGTAACCGAGCCAAGGTGGAATGATCCGATAGCTCACCTCACCGGCAAAGGCCTTTTCGAGGTTACGGCTGGCATCGAGCAACACATCACTGCCCGCCACCATATCGGCCGCCGCCTCCTGAATCAGGAACAGATCGGGAGAGAGATCGAGAATACCACCAACGTGATCGCTGACGGTCTTAAACAGCATCGCCACCTCACCCAGTTTCAGACGTGCATCCTCATCGCGTAGGCGGCGTACATTGATTGAGGCATCACCCTGCAGCATGCCCTCCAGCACTCGACCGAAGAAGGCCGCGTCACGACCAAAACGGTCAGCAGCGACCGAAACGTCACCTCCACCGGAGAGAATCTGATTGAGGTTGTTCTCGATACGCTGTGCGATCATCAGCTGGCGGCCGGCGATATAGATCTGATCGCGATCGGCCTCCTTGTTGACCATGATCTCGATGACTTCATCAGAGAAGGTCAGCAGCGGTGGTACGGTATCGTTAATGGTGTCGACATACTCTCGGATGGTCGAGATCATCTCCTGACCACCAAGGATCTGATCAGCCCCCGTTTCGACCGGCGTCCAGTTCAGCTCAATCGCTTTGAGACGATCACTGATCTCTTCGGGCACAGGCGGCAGGCCACTTTCACTATTGCCCTCCGTCAGGTAACCAACCGTTTCTGCAAAGCGACCACGTAGTGAGCTAAGCGTTTCGAAAGAGTCGATCTTGCCGCTCGCCGCCTCAAGGGCGTGTTTGGCGATGCGCTGCGAGAGTACCTGCTGCTCCGCGGCGAGCGCGATGTACTCTTTATCGTGGTTATCCTTGATCGCGTTATAGGCAAAGGCAAAAACCGTTAACAGGCCAAATATCAGTAGCGTGATAATGAGATACAGCACGCGCTTATTGGAACCCACATCCTGAAGGTTGCGGCTCTTCCAGACGCTGCTGGCACTATCCTGCCCTGTCGACTCACTCATTCCTAACTCTCCCGATCCAAGGTGATCTATTTATTCTTGTTCCAATAACCACAGCCACATCGGTTGACCGACGACTGCGATCTACTCTGTCACTATCAGGCCACCACCTTCATAAAGGCGGGGTTTTCGGCCAGTTTTCGCATACTGAAGACGTCCCACTGTTCGCTATCGCGACGGTAACTATCCGATAGGAAGGGAGCCAGGCCCTCAACCTCGGGTGCCGACAGCGAGGCACGATCTTCATCAAAAAAATGTTTCAGGCCCAGCACCTCGTCGATCAGCAGACCGGCCTCGATCCCCTGATGACTGATAACCAACACTCGACTACGGCGATGCAGGCGCGTCGCGTTCTGCCCGAGAAAGCCGCGCAGATCCATGATCGGCAGCAGATTACCGCGAACATTGGCGACACCCTTAACCCACACCTTGGCACCCGGCACTCGGGTAAGGCGTGGATAGTTGAGGATTTCGATGACTTCGCCAAGCGGTGCTACCAGGCGAATATCGCCGATGCGAAAAGCGATGCCGGTCCACGCCTGCTTGACCTCCTCCTGCTGAGGAAGGCCCGAGGCGTGTTTGACACTGCGTGCCGAGAGATCGGCCAGCAGTTTGAGAATCTGTTCTGTCGTCAGCTGCGACACGGTATGCGCCCTAGCCCATTACCTGCTGGATCTTCTCCAGCAGCTCGGCCTCCTCGACCGGCTTGACCACATACTCCTTGGCCCCCTGCCGCATACCCCAGACCTTATCGGTCTCCTGATCTTTGGTGGTAACGATGATGACGGGAATACCACTGGTCGTATCATCCTTGCTCAACTTGCGTGTCGCCTGAAAGCCGTTCAGGCCAGGCATCACCACATCCATCAGGATCAGTTCGGGTTTGAGCAGCTTGGCCACCTCAATACCCTCTTCGCCATTCTCGGCAGTCGAGACCTGATGGCCGTTCTTCTCCAGAATGGTCTTGAGTACGTGCAGTTCGGTGGGTGAGTCATCAACTACTAATACGTGTGCCAATTCAGATCCCCTTTTGCTTCTGATTGTTATTCTTGCCGCCTCTATCGTGCGACCTCATTTCGGGACGGACTAACCTTTGTGTACGTGACTCCGGATAGCGTCCAGCAATTCGTTTTTGGTGAAGGGCTTGGTCAGATACTGTTCGGAACCGACAATCTTGCCGCGCGCCTTGTCAAACAGCCCATCCTTGCTGGAGAGCATGATCACCGGCGTGCCCTTAAAGGCGTTATTGTTTTTGATTAGCGCACAGGTCTGATAACCGTCGAGACGCGGCATCATAATGTCGACAAAGATAATATCGGGGCGACTATCGGCAATTTTAGCCAGCGCCTCAAAGCCATCGGTGGCGGTAATTACCTCGCACCCCTCTTTCTTGAGCAGGGTTTCTGCGGTACGACGAATCGTCTTACTATCGTCGATCACCATCACCATCACCTTCATGCTGGCGAAATCATTTTTCATGACTGCACTCGCCACTACCCCTCCTGAATGGTCTAACCATCTTATTGTTATCGGTACTCCGACCACTTATTAACACAATATCCCTCTGCCTTCTACGAAAACGGGCTAGGGACATAGCTTACCGTTACAAATTCAATTATCAATCTTAAAATGCACCTACACCCTGAACACCCTGCTGGGTTAGCATGTGAGCACTAAATTTCAGACCAATCTGCCACTCCCATAGCCACCTAAAATTGAGTAGATAGAGAGATGAGCATCAAACTCGGCATCGTTATGGACCCGATCGGGTCGATCAAAACCGTTAAGGACAGCAGCTTTGCGATGCTGTTAGCAGCACAGCAGCGCGGCTGGCAGCTCTACTATATGGAACAGGGTGATCTCTACCTTCGTGACGGCAGAAGCTATTCTCGCACGCGCAGCCTGCAGGTCGTTGATGATCGCGACAACTGGTTCAACCTCGGCGAGAGTGAGGATCTGCCACTCGATGCGCTCGATACCATCCTGATGCGCAAAGACCCGCCCTTCGATATGGAATACATCTACACCACCTATCTACTCGAGCTGGCGCAGCAACGCGGCACCCTGGTAGTCAACCGTCCCAGCGCAATCCGCGACGCCAATGAAAAGCTCTTCACTGCCTGGTTCCCTCAATGCTGTGCACCCACTCTGGTCAGCAGCAACGGTGAACGACTACGTGCCTTTCTCGACGAGCAGCACGACATCGTGCTCAAACCACTCGATGGCATGGGTGGTGCCTCGATCTTCCGCCTCAAACTGGATGACCCCAATGTCAGCGTCGTGATTGAGACGCTCACTGACCACGGTCGACGCACCGCCATGGCACAACGCTTTGTGCCTGAGATCACCGCAGGTGACAAACGGATCCTGCTGGTTGATGGCAAGCCGGTCCCTTACGCCCTTGCACGCATTCCTGCCGAGGGCGAAACGCGTGGTAATCTCGCTGCTGGCGGGCGGGGCGAAGGAGTAGCACTCACTGAGCGTGACTACTGGATCTGCGAACAGATTGCCCCCGCACTGCGAGAGCGTGGTCTGCTCTTCGTCGGTATCGATGTCATCGGCGACTACCTCACCGAGATCAACGTCACCAGCCCAACCTGTATCCGCGAACTCGACACGCTCTACGAACTCGATATCGCTGGTCAGTTGATGGATGTCATCGAAGCAAAATGCCACGCCAGCCACGCCGCCGAGTGATATAGTTTCAGCCCGATGAGCGCCACCACAACCACACCACAGATCACATCAGGAGACCGGCTCGGTCTCACCCTGTTTCTCGCTCTGGTACTGCACGGACTAATCATTCTCGGCATCACCTTCAGCCAGGAAAAACGCATCACCCCATCGGCTAAAACGCTCGAAATCATCCTGGTGCAAACTCGTAGCAAGAATGCTCCCGAGGATGCCGACTATCTCGCCCAGGCAAGTCAGGAGGGCGGCGGCGAGAACGAAGAGCTACTGCGCCCACAGGACACCCAGTCATCACTGCTGCCCGCCAAAGGTGAGGGGATGGCGCCCGCACCGATTCCCGAGATCGATCCTGTCCCGACACCCGAGTTGGTCGAACCACAACCAGAACCCTCACCACAACCCTACCCAGAGCCGATTCAACCAACACCACCTATCCCCCAGGTAAAACCGGCGTCTCAGCCCGTCAAGCAGCCCACGGTCATCACCACAGTGAGCAAAAAGGCCAAACCGAGAACCGCACCCAAGACGACCGTTAAAACGACAAAAAGCGCCAAGAAACCGAGCGCCAGCCAGCTGATCAGCCGCAGTCTGGAGATTGCCAGCCTCACCGCCGAACTCTCTGAAAACATTCAGGCCTATTCACAACGCAAAAAACACACCTCCATCACTGCAAACACCCGGGAGTACAAATACGCCAGCTATCTGGATGCGTGGCGTAAGAAGATCGAGCGCATCGGTAACCTCAACTACCCCGATGAGGCACGCCGCAACCAGCTCTCCGGCACCCTGCTGCTTGATGTAGCACTCAATCCCGACGGCACCATCGAGAGCATCAACCTGTTGCGCAGCTCCGGCTACCGGGTATTGGATGATGCAGCCATCCGTATCGTCGAACTTGCCGCCCCCTTCGCACGCTTCCCCGACAACATCCGCGAAGAGACCGATATCCTGCACATCACCCGCACCTGGCAGTTTGCCGATGACAACCGCTTTTCAAGCCGCTGATCGGCTTGCCTCTGTGCTGCTATAGACGGATACTTACGCCCTATGGACGAAGCTGAATCACTCAGCAATCACTTCCTGATTGCCATGCCGCAACTAGCGGACCCCCATTTTTTTCATACCGTCACCTATATCTGTGAACACAACAGCGATGGGGCGCTCGGTATTGTGATCAACCGCCCTCTCGACATTGAACTGGGGGACATTCTCAAGCAGCTTGATCTTGATGCCGCAACCCCGGCGATTGGATCCACGCCAATCTACAACGGCGGGCCGGTACAGCAGGAACGCGGCTTTGTAATCCACAAACCAAAATCGAAGGTGGAGTGGAGCTCAAGCCTGAAGATCAGCGATGAGATCACCGTTACCAGCTCTCGCGACATCCTGCAGGCAATTGCTGAGGGCAAGGGGCCGGAGAAGTCGCTGATCGCGCTTGGTTATGCCGGCTGGGGCGCTGGTCAGCTTGACCAGGAGATGCTTGATAACGCCTGGCTCAGCGGCCCTGCCGATGAAGCAATTATCTTCGACACCCAGAGCGATGCCCGCTGGAAGGCGGCCGCTTCGCTGCTCGGAATCGATATCAACACCCTCTCCTCCGATACAGGTCACGCTTGATCAACCATTGCACCACGATGAACCGAGATAAAACGCAGCAATCCGCTATTGACCTACCGCTTAACGCCACGCTGCTTGGCTTCGACTTTGGCCTGAAGCGGATTGGCATCGCTTCTGGACAGCGAGTAACCAGCTCAGCCAGCACACTCATCACTCTTGAGAGTCGCAATAACAAACCCGACTGGGAGGCGATTGGGTCGTTGATCGAAGAGTGGCGCCCTGCCGCCCTGATAGTCGGTGAGCCGTGCCACCTTAATGGCGAAGAGAGTGAGATCACCCTGGCGGCAAGACGCTTTTCTCGCCAGCTACATGGGCGTTTTAACCTGCCTGTCTATATGATGGACGAACGGCTCTCCTCGCAGGAGGCCGAACGCATTACCCGCGAAGCACGGCGCGCTGGACGAAAGGGTCGCGTTAACAAGGGCGACATCGATAAACTTGCCGCGCAAATCATTCTTCAAAGCTGGCTCGATAGCCAACAGGGCATAACAACGTGACCAATACCGATACCGGACTACTGCTCGAGAACATGGTGCGCGATCTTCGCACCCATATCAGCGAGTGTACTATTAGCGACCCGATCATGATCGGCATCCACACCGGTGGCGTCTGGGTCGCCGAACGACTCCACCAACTACTCAATCTGGAGAGTCCACTCGGCAGCCTCGACATCTCTTTCTACCGCGACGACTTCACCCGTATCGGCATGCACCCGCAGGTCAAACCCTCAAGCCTGCCGCTCTCGATTGAAGAGCGCCATATCATCCTGGTCGATGACGTTCTCTACACCGGCCGCACCATCCGTGCGGCAATGAACGAACTATTCGATTACGGACGTCCCGCCTCGATCACCCTGGCGGTACTGGTCGATCGCCCCGGACGAGAACTACCGATCGCCGCCGATGTCTCAGGCGTACACATGAATCTAGCCAGCAGCGAACAGATCAAACTGAGTGGCCCTGCCCCCCTCTCGCTAACCGTTCAGGAGAGCTCATGAGTCGCGAGAACATCCAGATTGATGACAACGGCAAGCTCTGTCACTTTCTCACCATCGAGGGGCTGCAGCGCGAACTGCTGACCGAGATTCTCGACACCGCCGAGTCGTTCTCCGGACTAACCGGACAGCCGGTGAAGAAGGTCCCACTGCTACGCGGCAAGACCATCGTCAACCTCTTCTTCGAGCCCTCAACCCGCACCCGCACCACCTTCGAGCTGGCGGAGAAACGTCTCTCGGCTGATGTACTCAACATTAATCTAGCCGCCTCTGCGACCACCAAGGGGGAGACGCTGCTCGACACCCTGCGCAACCTCGAGGCGATGCATACCGACATGTTCGTGATACGTCACGCCGATAGCGGCGCCGCCCATTTCTTCGCCCGCCATGCGGCCCCCGGCGTCAGCATCATCAACGCCGGTGATGGGCGCCACGCCCACCCTACCCAGGCGATGCTCGACATGTTCACCATTCGTCGCCACAAGGGCGAATTCACTGGATTAAAAGTGGCGATTGTCGGCGATATTCTCCACTCACGGGTGGCACGCTCACAGATCCATGCACTCAACATTCTCGGTGCCGAAGAGGTGCGCGTCGTTGCACCCGACACACTGCTGCCGAGTGGTATCACCGAGCTTGGCGCCACCCCCTACCACGACCTCAGCGAGGGACTTGAGGATGTCGATGTAGTGATTATGCTGCGCCTTCAGCGTGAACGGATGCAGGGTGCAATGCTGCCAAGTGAAGACGAGTACTTCGAGTGTTTCGGCCTTACCGAAAAGCGGCTCAGCGCCGCCAAGCAGGATGCGATCGTGATGCACCCCGGCCCAATCAACCGCGGCGTCGAGATCGACTCGACTGTCGCCGATGGGCCACGCTCAGTAATTCTGCAGCAGGTCAGCCACGGTATCGCGGTGCGTATGGCAGTAATGTCGATGGCAATGCAACAGCCAGATCTGGAACGGGGGGCAGAATAGTGCGCATCCTGATAAACAATGGCCGGTTGATCGATCCGGCCAACAACATCGATGAGATCACATCAATTGCCATTGAGGCGGGCAGGATTGCCGCCGTTGGTGAGATAACCGATAACTTTGTGGCAGAACAGACGATTGATGCCGCAGGGCAGGTCGTCTGCCCCGGTCTGATCGATCTTGGCGCACGCCTTCGTGAACCCGGCGATGAACAGAAGGCCGACATCCATTCAGAGAGCCACGCAGCCGCAGCGGCGGGTATCACCACACTCTGCCAGCCACCCGATACCGACCCGGTTACCGATACTGCCGCCGTCGCCGAGCTGGTACGCAAACGAGCACGCAATGCAGGCTTTGCGCGTGTTCTGCCGATCGGCGCCCTGACTCAGGGACTAAAAGGTGAACAGCTGAGCGAACTGGCTGATCTAAAACGCTCCGGCTGTAACGCCGTCAGTAATGCACGCCAGCCGATCGCCAACC
Source organism: Solemya pervernicosa gill symbiont (assembly GCF_002020875.1). Taxonomy (NCBI): domain Bacteria; kingdom Pseudomonadati; phylum Pseudomonadota; class Gammaproteobacteria; species Solemya pervernicosa gill symbiont. Next base: position 31,266 of record NZ_MPRL01000004.1, read on the forward strand.
CCTTGGTCTTACGTCGCGCCTTTGAGTACGCCGCCACCCACGACCTGGTCGTCTTCCTCCATCCCGAGGACCACTGGCTCGCCAATAATGGCTGTGCCCACGAGGGCCCCACGGCAACCCGACTGGGACTGCCCGGCATACCGGAGGCCGCCGAGACCACTGAGGTAGCCCGCGATCTGGCCCTGATTCAGCAGACCGGCGTACGCGCCCACTTCTGCCGCATCTCTACTGCCGCAGCCATTGAAATGATTCGACGTGCACAGCACGATGGTCTCAAGGTCACCGCGGATGTAGCGGCTCACCAGCTGATGCTGATCGATGAGCATATCGGTGAGTTCAACAGCCTCTATCACCTGCTGCCACCCCTGCGTAGCAGCAGCGATCGCGAAAGCCTGCGTAAAGCGGTTGCCGACGGCACCCTCTCGGCAGTCTGCTCCGATCATCAGCCACATGAAGCTGACGCCAAACTGGCCCCATTCCCTGCGACTGAACCAGGCATCTCGGCACTCGAGACGCTACTGCCACTAATGCTCGAGCTTGGCAGCAGAACGGGCATGCAGCTATCACAGATAGTGCAGCGCCTCACTGCGGGGCCTGCTGCCACACTCGGTATCGAACGTGGCCGGCTTGAGGTTGGCATGCCGGCGGATATCACCATCTTCAATCCAGAGACACGCTGGCAGCTTACAGAAGAACGACTGGTAAGCCGTGGCCATAACACCCCTTACCTAGGGCGTGAGATGGTGGGTCAGATCAACTACACCCTGCTGGAGGGCCGACTCGTCTTCGAGCGCCACAGCGGTTAATCACAGACTGAACAGAGAACTGACAGATGCAACAAGCAGCAGAGATCGAACGACCCCACCGCGGCACCCTCTTTGTCGAGGAGGCTGAAATCATCAGCCACAGCCACCTCGAGGGTGATCAACACATCCTGCGTCTGCAGGCACCGAAGTGTGCTGCCAAGGCGCTTCCCGGCAGCTTTGTTCACCTTCAGTGCGATCCGATGCTGGCGATGCGTCGACCACTCTCTCTAATGCTCGTCGACAGTGAAGCGGGCTGGGTGGATATCCTCTACAAGGCACTCGGCGAGGGGACTCGCCTGCTAACTCAACGACAGCCCGGCGAGACGATTAGCATGATTGGGCCGATCGGCACCCCCTTCAAACCTACTCCAGAACGCACCCGTCCACTGCTGATTGGTGGCGGCGTGGGAATGCCCCCGATGGTGTTTCTTGCAGATTCGATGCGTCAAAGTGGAGCCAAAACCTCTCCACTGGTGATTCTCGGCTCCGAGGTACCCTTCCCCTTCAACGCCAGCCAATCAAAGCTTGAGGTCGCTGGTATCGATGCCGACACCAATGCCGCAATGCCTCTCTTAGAAGAGTGGGGTGTGGCCAGTCGCCTCGCCTCGCTGCAGGGTTATAACGGCACCCATCAGGGTTATGTCACCGATCTGGCACGCCGCTGGCTCGACTCACTCAGCAGTGATGAGCGCACTCAGGTGGAGATCTTCAGCTGTGGACCACATCCGATGCTGGAGGCGGTTGCGGCGGTTGCCCGTGACTACGGATTGCCGTGTCAGGTCTCTCTGGAGGAGTTCATGGCGTGTGCTGTAGGTGGTTGTGCCGGCTGCGCGGTAGAGGTGACCACTGAGAGTGGTACTGCGATGAAGCGGGTCTGCGTAGATGGCCCAGTATTCGACGCCAACCAGGTCTTCCCTGCGGTCGGCTAACAGACGCTAATTAACGTCCTCGTCGAGTAACGAAACACCATCGAGCGAGTTGGCAAGGTCTGCACGACTACTATCTGCATCGAGCTTGATCATCAGGCGCACCTCGTTGGCCGAATCAGCATAGGTGATTGCATCCTCCTGATCGATACGTCCCTCCTTGAAGAGCTGGAACAGCGCCTGATCGAAGGTGCGCATGCCGTGCTGGGTTGACTGTTTCATCAGTTCCTTGAGCTTATGAACCTCACCCTTGCGGATCATGTCGGAGGCGAGCGGGGTGTTGATCAACACCTCCACAGCTACACCTCGCCCCTCACCATCCCTAAGTGGTATCAGCTGCTGCGCCACGATCGCCTTGAGGTTGAGCGAGAGATCCATCAATAGCTGATCGCGACGATCCTCAGGGAAGAAGTTGATCATTCTATCGAGCGCCTGGTTGGCGTTGTTGGCGTGCAGGGTGGCCAGACAGAGATGACCCGTTTCGGCAAAGGCGATCGCGTGGTCCATCGTCTCACGGGTACGTACCTCGCCGATCAGAATCACATCGGGCGCCTGACGCAGGGTATTTTTCAGTGCCACCGCAAAAGAGTCGGTATCAACGCCCACCTCGCGCTGGGTAACGATGCAACCCTCGTGATGGTGAATAAACTCAATCGGATCCTCAATGGTGATGATATGACCGGTGCTATTGCGGTTGCGATAACCGATCATCGCCGCTAGTGAGGTCGATTTACCCGTACCAGTGCCACCAACAAAGATAATCAGACCACGCTTGGTCATCGCCAGATTTTTCAACACCGGCGGCAGTGTCAGCTCTTCAAAGGTCGGAATCGTCACCTCAATACGACGCAGTACCATGCCGACATTGTTACGCTGAACAAAGGCACTGGCGCGAAAGCGTCCAACCCCGGAGACACTGAGCGCAAAGTTGCACTCCTTGTTGGCCTCGAACTCCGCTCGCTGCTTCTCGTTCATGGTGCTCATCACCACTTCTCGAGCCTGGTCGGGAGTAAACGCCTCCTTGGTGACAGGCGCTACCTTACCGATGATCTTGAGGCTTGGTGGGACACCTGCGGTAATAAAAAGGTCAGACGCCCCCTTGTGTACCATTAACTTCAGCAGGGAACCGATATCCATATGACTCTCCAAATCTTTTCCCGGGCACTGCCCTCAAAGGGGTGCTCGCATCACTGTTATTATCGTGCGTTTACAACGCACTATGAGTGGGTAAAGGCCGCCTAGAAGGTATCCTTGTTCGATGCCTTGGCGCGCGCATCAATACGGCTAATCTGGCCCTTTTTAACCATCTCCTGCAGACACTGATCAAGGGTCTGCATACCGATCGACTGTCCGGTCTGAATCGCAGAGTACATCTGCGCCACCTTATCCTCACGAATCAGGTTTCGAATCGCAGGCGTACCCATCATGATCTCGTGTGCCGCGATACGGCCACCACCTGTCTTCTTCAACAGGGTTTGGGAGATGACTGCTCGCAGCGACTCTGAGAGCATTGAGCGGACCATCGACTTCTCAGCCGCTGGAAATACGTCGATAACACGGTCAATGGTCTTTGCCGCTGAGCTGGTATGGAGGGTACCGAAGACCAGGTGACCGGTCTCGGCTGCGGTCAACGCCAGTCGGATGGTCTCGAGATCTCGCATCTCACCGACCAGGATGATATCGGGATCTTCACGCAGTGCTGAACGCAGCGCCTCGTTAAAACCGAGTGTATCTCGATGCACCTCACGTTGGTTGATCAGACACTTCTTCGATTGATGTACAAACTCGATCGGATCCTCAACGGTAAGGATATGCGCCGGATGATTATCGTTGATGTAATCGATCATCGCCGCCAGCGTAGTCGACTTGCCCGAACCGGTCGGCCCGGTAACCAGCACCATACCGCGCGGTGTATCGGATATCTCCTTGAACACCGGCGGACAGCCAAGGGTTTCAAGCGAGAGGATATCGGATGGGATGGTACGGAACACACCACCTGCACCACGATTGTGATTGAAGGCATTGACACGGAAACGGGCCAGGTTGGGGATCTCAAAAGAGAAGTCAGTTTCGAAGAACTCCTCATAATCCTTACGCTGCTTATCGTTCATGATGTCGTAGAGCAGACCGTGCACCGTCTTGTGATCAAGATCAGGTACGTTGATTCGACGTACATCACCATCGACACGAATCATCGGTGGCAGGCCCGCTGAGATATGTAAGTCAGACGCATTGTTCTTTACGCTGAAGGCGAGCAGCTCGGCAATATCCATGCAATTCCCCTAAGTTCTTGCAGCCATAATTAGTTATAGTTCGTAATCTAAACCGGCATCTCACTATAGTCCAGAACCACATATTCGAACATGAAGACAATCGCCGCACAGCTACAGAAAATTCGCCAGCAAATCAGTGATGCCGAACGGCGCTTTGAGCGGTCACCCGGCTCGGCGCAGTTACTTGCTGTCAGCAAGACCAAACCAATCGATGCCATTCGTGCCGCCATTGCAGAGGGGCAGCACAGTTTTGGTGAAAACTATCTGCAGGAGGCGGTAGAGAAGATCGAAACGCTACACAACCCCGCCCTCGATTGGCATTTTATCGGCGCTATCCAGTCAAACAAAACGGCGACCATTGCTGCCAACTTTAACTGGGTACATACCGTGGATCGACTCAAGATTGCCCGACGCCTCAGCGAACAGCGACCTGAATCACTACCACCTCTCAACATCTGCCTGCAGGTCAACACCAGTGGCGAGCAGAGTAAGTCGGGCATCACCTTTGACGAGCTCGAGGATCTGGCAAAGGAGGTAGTTGCACTGCCTGGAGTCTCCCTTCGTGGCCTGATGACCATCCCTGCGCCCGAAGACGATTTCGAGCGACAACGACTTCCCTTTCGCCAACTTCGACTGGCGCTTGAGAGACTCAACCAACAGGGGCATCAGCTCGACACTCTCTCAATGGGCATGTCGAGTGACCTTGAGGCGGCCATCGCCGAGGGTGCAACTTATGTCAGGATCGGCAGCGCCATTTTTGGCGCACGAAATTAATCACATAGCTTGTCGTCACGCCTAGGCGCGGTATGCTTACTTGAAATCGAATCGATAGCACCCCATCTGGAGAGCCATGAAGAACACAACTGTAGGTTTTATCGGCGGCGGCAACATGGCGCGCAGCCTGATCGGCGGGCTGATTGCCGACGGTTTCGATCCCGACCAGATTTGGGTCGCAGATCCCGATCCGGGCCAGCGTGAAACAATTCGCGCCAACTATCCGATCCATAGTAGCGACAACAATCTCGATGTAATCGAAGCTGCCGATGTGATTCTACTGTCGGTTAAACCGCAACTGCTCAAAACCGTCTGCGAAGGGTTGAGCGAAGCGGTGCAGCGACGTAAACCGCTGCTGATTTCGATCGCCGCCGGTGTTCGCGAAGGGGATATCGATCGCTGGCTCGGTGGCAGCACCGCACTGGTACGCACTATGCCCAACACCCCGGCACTGGTGCAGAGTGGCGCTACCGCGCTGCACGCCAACGCCGCGGTCAGCAGCGGGCAACGAGATCAGGCCGAATCGATCATGCGTGCCGTCGGCCTCACCCTCTGGGTTGAGGATGAGGCGCAGATGGATGCGGTCACCGCCCTCTCCGGCAGCGGACCGGCCTACCTGTTCCTGGTGATGGAGGCGATGGAAGCGGCAGGCATCGAGCTAGGCCTGTCACAAAAAAACGCCCAGCTTCTGACTCTGCAGACCGCCTTTGGTGCCGCCAAGATGGCCCTGGAGAGCAGCGACGATGCCGCCACCCTGCGTGAACGCGTTACCTCACCCGGAGGCACCACCGAACAGGCCCTGAAGAGCCTTGAACAGGCAGAGCTTCGGAAGGCCTTTAAGGATGCTCTCAGTGCCGCACGCCACCGCGCCACTGAGCTGGCCGAGCAGTTCGGAGCCGAGTAATGCCCTATCTCAGCAACGCCGGTACCTTTCTAATCAGCACCCTGTTTGGGGTAGTGATTCTCGCCGTCATGATGCGTTTTCTGTTGCAGCTAATTCGCGCCGACTACTACAACCCCTTTTCCCAGTTTCTGGTCAAGGTAACCAACCCGATACTGGTCCCCATCAGGCGCATCATTCCCGGCCTGTGGGGCATCGACATGGCCAGCGTAACGTTGATGGTGACGCTGCAGTTTGTTGAGCTGCTGCTGACCATGTTGATCCTGGGTTACAGCGCTAACGTGATTGGCCTGCTACTGCTCACCGTTGAGGGATTACTCCGACTCGCCTACTACATCTTCCTCTTCTCGATCATTATCCAGGTGATCGCCAGCTGGCTGCAGCAGGGTGGATACAATCCGGTGATGATCCTGCTGCACCAGATCAACGAACCACTGCTGGGTCGCGCACGGCGCATGATTCCACCCGTTTCGGGACTCGACCTCTCACCACTACTGGTGCTGGCAGCACTGCACCTCATCTCACTTCTGCTACTCGATCCGCTAAGAGATTTTGGTTTCAGCCTGGCGCTAGGACAACAGCTCGCCATGCCGCTACCACACTAATGACCGATCAACCCAGCTGGTTGACCCGTGAGGGGAGTGATTTGATTCTCAGACTGCGCATTCAACCGCGCGCCAGTCGCGACGAGGTGATTGGTCAGCATGGTGATGCACTTAAAGTCCGAATCACCGCGCCACCGGTCGATGGCAAGGCAAACAATCACCTGATCAAACTTTTTTCCCAGCTGTTCAAGGTGGCCAAAGGGGAGATCGAATTACTCAGCGGAGAGAGTGGTCGCGACAAACGAATTCGCATCCGCTCACCCCGCCAGATGCCGCCGTTTATCCCTTAACTACACTGTGAGACAGATCCCGGTATTCGCCAATCAGCCACTTATACTATAATCGCAGATCGGGGCAGCGCTTTTTCAGTGCTAAGCTACTGACAGAACAATAATTTCACGGAAACGAGTAGACTCAATCTCATGGCAACAGCAGAAGATCAACTCAGAAAACAGGTAGAGGCCTTCGATCACTGGAAGAGCGATCTCATCGAGGCGATCAAGGATTACCAGAAGTGGCTCGACCGCAATGAGCTGGGGGGTCCCGATGTCGATCTGCGCATCTACGACACACTCGAGTCACTACGCAAAGACCACCTGACCATCGCCTTTGTTGCCGAGTTCTCACGCGGCAAGACTGAGCTGATCAACGCCATCTTCTTTGCCGATTTCCAGCGCCGCCTGCTCCCCTCCGAGGCGGGCCGTACCACTATGTGCCCCACCGAACTCTTCTATGACCAGGATGAGAAGGGCGCCTATATCAAACTGCTCCCTATCGAGACACGCCTGCAGGAGACCAGCCTTGCCGAATTCAAGCTGGATAAGATGCAGTGGGTCTCGACTGCACTCGACACCAACGATCCCGAGCAGGTCGCCGAAGCGCTCAAACAGGTGATTCGCACCAAGCGCGTCACACTCGATGAGGCGAAAAAACTCGGTATGTACAACGAGGAGTGGCTCACCCAGGAGGAACGTAAGAATCCACCTGATCACCTCGAAATTCCGATGTGGCGCCACGCCCTGATCAGCTTCCCTCATCCGCTGCTCAAGCAGGGATTGGTAATTCTCGACACCCCTGGACTCAACGCTCTCGGCACGGAGCCGGAGTTGACCGTCAATATGCTGCCCTCGGCGCAAGCGGTGCTATTCATCCTCGCTGCCGACACCGGCGTCACCAAGAGTGATCTCGATGTCTGGCAGCTCTACATCACTGGCGTGCGCAACAGCCATCCCAAGGGGCTGCTGGTCGTACTCAACAAGACCGATACCCTCTGGGATGAACTCAAGGGTGAACCTGCCATTCAGGCCAGCATCAAGCAACAGTGCGACACCACTGCCGAGACACTAAAGATTGATGCCGACTCTATCTTCCCTCTCTCGGCCCACAAGGGTCTGCTAGGCAAGATCCGCGACGATCATGAACTACTCCAGCGCAGCCAGCTGCTGACGCTGGAGAATCACATCGCCGAGTCGGTACTACCCGACAAACAGCGCATCGTGCAGGAGAGCGTTGCGGGTGAGATCGGTGGCATGGTCAACGAAAGCCGTCAGACCGTTGAAACCCGCATCAATAACACTCGCAAGCAGCTCGAAGAGCTGCACGCCATCAGTGGCAAAAACTCCGAGGTCATCGCTCACCTGATGAGCAAGACCCGCGACGAGCAGGCCGACTACCTGAAGAATGTTGAGAATTTCCAGGCCAGCCGCCGCATCCTGGCTCGTCAGGCCAAGTCCCTGCTCGACACCCTGAGCGTCGACTCCCTCGACACCCTGATCGCAGAGACCCGTCAGGAGATGGTCGACAGCTGGACCACCGTCGGCATGAAAAAAGGCATGAAGACGCTATTTGAGGGCGCCCACGACACTATGGAGCGTGCTGGCGAACAGGCCGAACAGACACGCCGTCTAATCATGTCTATCTACAAGAAGTTCAACGAAGAGCATGGACTGCCCGTCGGCAACCCGAAGATGTTCTCCGTGAGCCGCTACAAGGGCGATCTCGACAAGCTCTACGAAGAGGCGGAGGTATTCCGCAACAGCCCGGTCACCACCCTCACCGAACAGAGCTTTGTGGTGAAGAAGTTCTTTATTTCGCTGGTTAGCCACGCCCGCAACCTCTTCTTCAAGGCGAACCAGCAAGCCGACAACTGGCTCAAAGAGGTGATGAACCCGCTGGTCAATCAGATCAAGGAGCACAAGGCGTCGATGGAGAAACGTCTCGAGACGCTACGTAAGATTAACGAATCGCGTGAGACGGTTGAGGCGAAGATCAGCGAGCTTGAGGCGCACCTGAAAGAGCTGGTCCAGCAGTATGAGGAGCTTTCGCAGTTGCTCGTCACCTTCCAGCCCCCCGAATAGCAGCGCATGCAGTAGCGCTTGGTTTAGAGCGAGTGCTCACATAGAATCAGCGGTCGATCAAAACGACACCGAAGCAAGGTAATAGAACGCAATGCCAGACACGATCCCGGCCGACTCCATCGGTCTGGTCACCCCACAGACGCACCACTTCAGTCAGCCACTCGAGCTTGCCTGCGGTAAGACGCTGGGCGAATACTCGCTGGTCTATGAAACCTACGGCACGCTCAACAGCTCTGCCAGTAATGCGATCCTGATCTGCCACGCACTCTCGGGTGACCAGCACGCCGCTGGTTACAACTCGATGGATGATCGCAAACCGGGCTGGTGGGAATCGGCAATTGGACCGGGAAAACCGATCGATACCGACCGTTTCTTTGTCGTCTGCTCTAATAATCTTGGCGGCTGCAAAGGCTCAACAGGCCCCACCACCACCAACCCGGAAACCGGCAGACCCTACGGCCCCGACTTTCCCATCGTCACCGTTGAGGACTGGGTCAATAGTCAGGCACGACTCGGTGATGTACTCGGTATTGAGCGCTGGAGCGCAGTGATTGGTGGTAGCCTGGGCGGCATGCAGGTACTGCAGTGGGCAATCGACTACCCGGAGCGTATCAGCCACGCCATCGTCATCGCCGCAGCCCCCAAACTCTCGGCACAGAACATCGCCTTCAACGAGGTGGCACGCCAGGCGATCATGTCAGATCCCGACTTCTACGACGGCGACTACTACAGCCACGATACGGTGCCGCGCCGCGGCCTGATGCTGGCACGCATGCTGGGGCACATCACCTACCTCTCTGACGACTCGATGCGCGCCAAGTTCGGGCGAGAACTACGCGAGGGACAGATCAATTACGGCTTTGATGTGGAATTTCAGGTGGAGAGCTATCTGCGCTATCAGGGACGCTCTTTTGTCGACCGATTTGATGCCAACACCTACCTGCTGATGACCAAGGCACTCGACTATTACGACCCCGCCAGCGAGCACAACGACAATCTCGCCGCAGCACTGGCAATGGTAACTGCCAAATTTATGGTGATCGCCTTCACCAGCGACTGGCGCTTCTCACCAGAGCGTTCGCGTGAGATCGTGCGTGCGCTACTCGATGGCAACAAACAGGTAAGCTACGCCGAGATCGAGGCGCACCATGGCCACGACGCATTCCTGGTACCGATCAAACCCTATATGGACATCTTCCACGCCTACATGGAACGCATCATTAAAGAGGTAGCGCAATCATGACCCTTCGCGCCGACCTGGAGATCATCCACGACTGGATCACACCCAGGGCCAAGGTGCTCGACCTCGGCTGCGGAGACGGCACCCTGCTCGCGCATCTGCAGCAACGCCACAACGTGAGCGGTTATGGGCTTGAGATCGATGAGAAGAACATCGCCACCTGTATTCGCGCCGGCGTCAATGTCATCCACACCGATCTCGATGCAGGGCTGGCCGATTTTGAGGCCGACACCTTCGACTACGTGATCATGACGCAGACCCTACAGGCAATGCACTTCCCTGAGCGGCTGCTCGATGAGATGCTGCGTGTCGGTCGTCAGGGTATCGTCACCTTCCCCAACTTCGGCCACTGGCCGAACCGTATCCAGCTCGCACTGGGCGGTCATATGCCGGTCACCCGCACCCTGCCCAGCGAGTGGTACGACACACCCAACATACATCTCTGCACCATTGCCGATTTCGAACGTCTTTGTGAGCAGAAGGGGATCGAAATCCTCGAACGTAGCGTGGTCAACCGCAAACACAATAAAACCCTGCTCGCTTCCAAACTACCCAACCTTTTTGGTGAGATCGCGCTCTACCGTATTCACCACCCTTAACTAATCCACCCACTCTGCAAGGGACAGTTGACCATTTGGGTTTAAACTGCCCTATACTTTGTCTGACAATAAAAAAAACAACCAGTGGTATGGAGGCTATCTTGGGACCAACCCGTATAGGCTTAAGGAAGTGGTTAACGCTGCTTCTAGCCCTGCTCTGCGTTTCGCACTTCTCATCAACATACGCAGCTGAGAGTGCCGAACACGACTCTGAACGACCGATCATATTTGGTATTACACCCTTTATGAGCCCCATTGCGTTGATGCAACGATTCACAGCGCTACGCAACCACCTCAGCCACACCTTGAAACGACAGGTACTGATCGAAACTGCCAGTAGCTTCGATGAGTTCATTAAGCGCACCGCACAACGACGCTACGATCTTGTCTTTACCTCACCCACCTTCTCTCTGCTCGCAGTTGATAGCGGTTACTACCGCATGGCCGCCACGCCGATCAACGCCGTCTCTGCACAGGTCGTAGTCTCCTACCCTGCGCCCTATCGAACCATCGAGGATCTGGCTGAACTACGTGTCGCCACACCTCCCGCACAGGGCTTCATCTCACTGGCAGGAAAGGAGCTATTTACACAGAACGGTGTAACCGGCAACAAGAGTCCCACATATATTCCCTTCAGGACACATAACGCCGCCTATCAGGCGGTGCTTGGCGGCGAGGCGGACGCAGCAATCATCTCCAACTACGTACTCAAAAAAGTCCACCACAGTGGCATTCCGCTCAGAGTGATTGAATTTAGTCGACAATTTCCTGGAATGGGTGTGCTCGTCGCCAACAGCAACGATGACAGGACCAATCGGCTCTTCGTCGAGACCATGATCTCACTGCAACGCTCACAGAATGGTCAACAGATCCTACAGAAGATTGCCTTCCCAGGATTTCGTACGGCCTCGATCGAGGAGTTTGAACCCGCTCGCGCATTCATGCCCAATCTCAAGAAGGGACTGCATTGATGCAACTACGCTTTGCGTCCCGCATCATCCTTAGCGTAGTCATCATCGAGGCGCTGATGCTCTCTCTACTGGTCTGGAACAGCGTACGACTGATCAACACCAGTCACGCCGAACTCATGGAACAGTCACTCAATGAGAAGGCCGAACTGCTCGCCAACTCTCTGGCTCCAGGGCTGATCACACTCGACCGTGCGCTGCTCATCGATGCGCTCGCACCACTGAAGAAAAATCCGACCCTGCTCTACGCCACCGTCTACGGTCTCGACAACCGGGTACTGGCGCACATCGGCACCAAGATAGAGAAACGCTCCGACCTTTCACATAGCCACCACGACCTGAGTTTCATTGAAGCCACCGAAGATGGTGTTTTCGACCTCTCCCACCCGGTCGTCGTTTCGGGTCAACCGCTCGGCAGCCTGCACATCGGCTACTCAACCAAACTGGTCGTGGCCCTGACCAAACAGACTCGCTTCCAAAACACCGCTATTGCTGCTGCCGCGCTACTCTTCTCAATCATGGTGACGGTAGCCATCGGCCTCTTTCTGACCCGTAGCCTGCGCCAACTAAAACAGGGATCCGAAGCACTACAACGCGGTGACCTGGATCATCGTATCGAGATCAATCGTAGCGATGAGATTGGCGATGTTGCCAACTCCTTTAACCAGCTCGCCAACCACCTCGATGCCACACAGAAAGAGTTGGAGCTGGAACACACCAAGCTGCTGCGTCAAACCGCACATCTCAACAACCTGCTCAATGGTGTTAATGCCGTTATCTGGGAGGCAGAGCCGGAATCGGGCTGCTTCACCTACGTCAGCAACGAGGCGAAGAACCTTCTCGGACTACCGATAGAGCGCTGGTACCACCCCGACTTTTTCCACAAGCATGCCCACCCCGATGACCTGCAGTGTGTGATCGAATCAGTTACGGACAACAGCAGCGCCACTGGCCGCTTTAGCATCGACTTCCGCCTCTACGATGAGAGTGGCCACACCATCTGGGCACGCATGATCAGCACCAGTGAATATAACGATCAGAACGAACTGGTACTGCGTGGATTATTACTCGACATCTCCGAGCAGAAGGCCTCCGAGGAACGCATCGTCTATCTTGCCGAACACGACTCACTCACCGGCCTGATCAATCGTCGCCGTTTCCAGACTATTCTTGACCAGCATATCGCCTACGCCGAGCGCTACGCGCACAGCGGCGGCCTGCTCTTCATCGATCTCGATCAGTTCAAATATATCAATGACACCTACGGCCACCACTCCGGTGACGAGTACCTGACTCAGGTCGCTAAACGCCTGCAGCGCACTCTTCGCAATACCGATGTGCTCGGTCGTCTTGGTGGTGATGAGTTCGGCGTTATCCTGCCACGCGTTGAAGAGGGCGAGGCGGAGCAGGTAGCAACCAACCTGCTCGAGGCACTCACCGGCGAGGAGCTGATTCACGGCGAACACGCCTCACGCGTCAGTGCCAGCATCGGTATCGCACTGTTCCCAGAGCAGGGCACCCTACCCAGTGAACTATTGGCCCGTGCCGATACCGCCATGTACGCCGCCAAGGAGCTCGGCCGCAATCGCTACCATATCTACTGCGAACAGGATGTTCGGCTGGCTCGTATGCACGACAAGGTACGCTGGGAGGATCGTATTCACCAGGCGCTGGAGAATGATCGTTTTGTGCTTCACTACCAGCCAATTGTCAATCTGAAGAGCGGTGCGATCAGCCACTACGAAGCGCTTCTACGCATGCTCGATGACGACGACACACTCATACCGCCCGGCGCCTTCCTCGACACCGCAGAACGTTTTGGTCTGATACGCGATATCGACCGTTGGGTAGTAGAGCAGACCATTCGCACCCAGGGTGTGAGTGAGAAGCGTGGCGAACCGGTTAAACTGGCGATTAACCTCTCGGGTCGCAACTTCGGTGATAACGACTTCCTGGAGCTGGTGCGCAACACCATCACCATCTCAAACGCCGATCCGCACGCCATCATCTTTGAGGTCACAGAGACGGTGGCGGTTGAGAATCTCGATAAGGCGCGCAGCTTCATTAACGACCTGCGCGAGCTCGGCTGTAGCTTTGCTCTGGATGATTTCGGTGTTGGCTTCGCCTCGTTCCACTACCTGAAAAATCTCAATGTCGACTACATCAAGATCGACGGCAGCTTTGTGCGCAACTTACATCAGGACAGCACCGATCAGGTCTTTATCCGAGCCATCCACGATGTTGCTCGCAGTCTCAACATGACAGCGATCGCTGAGTTCATTGAAAACGATGAGATCCTCGCGATACTTCAGGAGATCGGGATCGATATGGGACAGGGCTACTACCTCAGCCGACCACAGGCCGATTTTTTGCCGGTGCAAACCATTAAGGGGATCAGCGGCAAAGCCACCCTCAGTCAGGAGGTTGCAGGCTAACTGGGATACCAGCCGCGTAACGCCAGAGCCAGCATGTAAAAGCCGAAAACCAGCACCATCACACCCGCCGCCCGCCGTACCCAGAGATGGCGTGCCCACTGTGTCAGCCGTGTTGCCACCAATCCCATCGCCAGCAGATTCGGCAGGGTACCAAGGCCGAAGGCCAACATCAGCAGTGCTCCCGAGATAATATCGCCAGAGGTCATGGCAAAGATCAGAGCATTGTAGACCAGCCCGCACGGCAGCCAGCCCCATAACATACCGAGCAGCAGCGCCTGTCGAGGTGTGCGAACAGGTAGGAAACGTCGTCCGATCGGCTCGATCCGATGCCACAGTACACCACCGAGCTTCTCGATCCGCGTCACGCCATACCACCAGCCCCCCAGATAGAGGCCAATGCCCAGCATGAATAACGCCGCTACCAGCTGTAGCAGCAGTTGCACCTGTCGTAGCTCTCCGAGCTGTGAGGCCACCATACCGATCGCGCCAAACAGAGCGCCCGCAATGACATAGCTGGTAATACGGCCAGCGTTATAGGCCAGCAGTAGCGGCATCATACGGCCGGCACTGTTGTGACGCTCAGCATCCAGACCAAAGGTCAGCGCACCAACAATGCCACCACACATTCCCACGCAGTGGACGCCACCCAGCAGACCAATGGTGAAGAGGGTGACTAAGGTAATCTCAAGTGACATCGATATCCCGCATCGTTAATGAGTTGTCGCGGCAAGCATACCGGTAGCAGCCAGCCACACCAACCACGCCAGATCCAATTTAGACTGTTTTTAATAACACAAAGAACCCGCTATCATCGGGATATTAAATACCATAATAACCACATAAGTATTAATGACTAACCCCTACACTCTTATTATTACCACCTCGCTGCTGACCGGACTGCTCGCCGGCTTCATCATGCACCGCTCCAGCTTCTGCGTGACCGCTATGTTCCGCGACATATTTCTGTTCAAAGATGGTTACATGATGCGCATGCTACTGATTCTGGTCGTTGCAAGCATGCTGCTATTTCAACTCGGCAACAGCAGTGGTTTACTCACCGCAAACCCCTTCCCACTACTCGGCAAACCCTCACTCGCCACCCTTGTCGGTGGCATGCTGTTTGGCATCGGCATGGTGTTGGCCGGCGGCTGCGTGGTCGGTACGCTCTACAAAATGGGGGCTGGTAGTGTGCTGAGCCTTGTCGCCTTCATCGGTCTATTGAGCGGCAGCGCGCTCTATGCCGACCTCCACCCCCACTGGTCACAATTTGCCAAGGCGACGACCCTCAGTAGTGACATTACTCTGCCACAACTATTTGAGATCGAAGCCTATCTGCTCACCCTGCCTCTGGCACTGCTTGGGCTTATCTATATCTACCAACTACATCGTGGCAACCGGCTGACCAAATCGACCGCGCTTGAGGGTTATATCGCGCCATGGAAGGCGGCACTGCTGCTGGCACTGCTCGGTTTTATCTCCTATCTCTTTGTCGGCATGCCGTTTGGAATCACCACCTCCTATGCCAAGCTCGGCGCCACCTTTGAGGCGCTCTTTCTACCCGAACATGTCGCATCACTCGTCTACTTCAATGCCACGCCACTCAACTACACCCCCCCCTCACTGAGACCCGCATTAGCGGCGGTGCAGGACCACAGCTCGATGCCGTTGCTGCCATTCAATATCCCCTGATCATTGCCATCACACTCGGCGCAACCCTCTCTGCACTGCTGCTGAAGGAGTTCAAGCTGAGTTATCGCGTCCCACATCGCCAGTACGCCTCAGCACTGCTCGGCGGCCTCATCGTCGGCCTTGCTGCGAGAATGGTTCCCGGCTGCAACATCTGGCACCTCTGGGGCGGGGTACCCGTTCTCGCTCTGCAGAGCTTAATTTTCGCCCTTGGATTGCTGCCTGGCGCATGGATCGGTAGCCGTCTACTCGCACGATATGTGGTTGGACGTTAAACAGGAGAAGGAGAGAGAATGGAAGATGACCAGAACATCGAGCTCGATATCCGTGGACAGATCTGTCCCTCATGTCTGCTGCTGGCACTCAAGGAGATCAACAACCACGTCGAACAGCTAAAGAGCGGTGCATGTACCATCAACATCATCTCCGATGACCGACAGGCAGTTGCCACCATTCCCGATACCGTGAAGAACATGGGTCTAACAACCGAAATCAACAAGGACGATGGCAGCTACCAGATACGGATCTTCAAGGCATAAACCATTACAGAGAAAGAGATGGACTACGAAGAGAAGTATGCCGAATCGATCACCTATATCAGGGCGAAGATCGATCAGCTATTAAAGCTGATGGGAACCCTACCACTTCGCCCCGAGGAGCTCGATGATCACACCCTGATTGAGCTCGATCCGATCGGCATCGTTGCGCAATCATTCTCTCAGGTGCTGCAGCACCTGCATGAGACCAATGAACAGCTGGCATCAGCCAAGGATGAGATTCGTACCATCCTTGATGCGATCAACGCCGCCGTGGTCGTGATCGACGATCAGGGGCGCGTCGAGGAGTACAATCGCCTGGCGCACACCCTCTTTTTCAAGCAGCTCGAGAGCGAGCAGATCATCGGTCACGTTGCGCGTGAAATCTGCACCTGCGAAGAGGGCATCGGCGAGAAGGTACTCAAGAGCCTCAATCTCTCCTGTGAGACTGTGATCGATGGACGCGACTTCATGGTCAACGCCACCCATCTCGAATCAAAGGGTGGCGCACCGCGCCGCACCGTCCTCCTCTACACCGAGATTACCGCACAGAAGCAGGCCGAAGAGAGCCTGCGACTCTACGAGAAGGTCTTCGACAACACCGCCGAAGGCATTCTGATCACCGATGGCGAGGCGAAGATCGTCGAGACCAATAGCGCCTTCACCCGCATCACCGGCTACAGCCTCGCCGATCTGATCGGTCAGCGCCCCAGCCTGCTCAAATCGGGCCGCCACGACAGTGAGTTCTACGCTTCGCACTGGAAGAGCCTGGAGGAGAGCGGTACCTGGAAGGGCGAGATCATTGATCGCCACAAAAACGGCTCCCTGGTGCCACTGCTGCAAACTATCAGCAAGATTACAGATTGGCAGGGACAGACCACCAACTATATCTCGATCCTGACTGACATCACCTCACTCAAAGAGACGCAGACGCGGCTCGACTTCCTGGCCCACCACGACGCACTCACCGAGCTACCCAATCGACTGCTGTTTCACGACCGCCTCGACCACGCCATCGAACGTGCCGAGCGCAACGACAACAAGATCGGTCTGCTCTTCATCGACCTCGACCGTTTCAAGATCATCAACGACAGCCTTGGACATGACGTGGGTGATACGCTGCTGCAGCAGGTTGCTCGACAGATCTCCTCCCTGTCGCGCAAGTCGGACACCGTCGCCCGTCTTGGCGGTGATGAGTTTGTCATCCTGATCGAAAATGTCACCAGCGACACCGCTTGCACCACCTTTGCCAACAAGATTGTTCACGCACTCAAGCAGCCATTCGATATTGATGAGCACCAGCTCCACATCGGCTGCAGTATCGGTATCAGCATCTATCCCGATGACGGTGAGGACTCCGTCACCTTGATCAAGAACGCCGACACGGCTATGTACAAGGTCAAGGAGTCGGGCCGCGACGGTTATCACAAATACAGTAGCGAACTCTCGGAGAGCGCCGTCGAGCGGCTCACCATCGAAAACGCACTACGCCATGCACTTGAGAGGCAGGAGTTTCACCTCCACTACCAACCGCTGATCGACTGCGAGAGACAACACGTCTTTGGCGCCGAGGCACTGCTGCGCTGGCAGTGCCCCCTGCTCGGCAACGTCAGCCCGATGAAATTCATTCCGATTGCCGAGGAGTCGAGCCTTATCATCCCGATCGGCTACTGGGTCTTCGAGGAATCGATCAGACAATATAAGTCGTGGCGTGACAGCGGCATCGAACTCGACTACATCTCGATTAACGTCTCTGGTGCCCAGCTCTACCATTTCAACTTCGCCGAGACGCTAATCGCACTGATGCTCAAACATGGACTAACGGGCGACCAGATCCAGATCGAAATCACCGAAAACATCATGATGAACGACATCGACACCTGCATATCTATACTCGATCAGCTACGCAGTGAGGGATTCCGTGTGGCGATTGATGATTTTGGCACCGGCTACTCCTCACTCTCCTATCTGCGCCGCCTGCCGATCGACATGCTCAAGATCGACCGCTCCTTTGTGATGCATCTTCCCGACAACAATAACGACTGCATGATTGCCACCGCCGTGGTCAGCCTCGCAAAATCGCTCAAACTTGAGACCGTCGCCGAGGGCATCGAGGATGAGCGACAGCTCGACTTCCTGCATGATATCGGCTGTAACCGCTTCCAGGGCTTTCACTTCAGCCGTCCTACTGATGCCGAGGCCTTCGAACAGTACTGGCATCGTTACGCCAGATAACGATCCATGCGCCGTTTTAAATAAACGTCGCCGCCCGTTATGCTAGGCGTAGCCTGAAACAACAAAAACAACAGGGAATCGAGATCACTATGCTGAACAACAACGCCTACGAATACGGTGCCATCTCAAAACTACTTCACTGGATCATGGCACTGGCGATCATCGCACTCATCGGTGTCGGCCTCTATATGACCGGACTCGACAGGGACGACACCACTCGGCAGATGATCTACGGGCAGCACAAGGCTGTCGGCGTCGTGATTCTTCTGCTTCTGATTGCCCGCATCATCTGGCTAAAGATCAGCCCGGCACCGCCTCTTCCGGTCAACTTCTCGCGTGGCGAGAGCGCGCTCATCAACGCACTCCAGGGGCTACTCTATCTGCTGCTCATCCTACTTCCAGTCAGCGGTTATCTGATGTCAACGGCGGCAGGTTACCCGATCAACCTGTTTGATCTCTATGAACTGCCACAGCTAATAGGCAAGAATAAGGAGATCGCCAACGCCGCCAAACAGGCACACCACATCATGGGCACCGCAATTATGGTGCTGGTGACTCTGCACATCCTCGGCGCGCTCAAACACCGCATCACCGCCAAAGGGAGTGCGCGCGACATTCTCAAGCGCATGCTCTAAACAGACGACTCAATCAGCAACGATTTCACTCACAAGGAGAATCACAATGACTAAAATCATCCGTAATATCTCAGCACTCGCCGCACTGCTCTTTATCATCACCGCCTGCTCTCCCGAGGTTGGCAGCGATGCCTGGTGTAAGCAGATGAAAGAGAAGCCCAAGGGTGAGTGGAGCGCAAACGAAGCCGGTGAATACACCAAGAACTGCATCCTCTAAAAAAGAGTCACACCCTATAAAAAAACGCCACGCCGTTCGCACGGTATGGCGTTTTTTAGTTCGCAAGAATACCCCAGCGCGAGGAGCCCCCACTTCAGGTCGTCAGTCGACGATAGATATCAGAGACCTTTAGCGGCAGCTGACGCACATCATCCACCACCGTAAATGAGGCTGGTCCGTAGAGATGGGGCAGGTAGTCGCGCGCCTGCTCATCAATGGTGATGCAGTAGGGGTGGATGCCACTACGGCGCGCCTCGATCAGTGCCCGGCGTGTATCTTCAATGCCATACTCACCGCGATAGTCGTTGTAGTCATCGGGCTTGCCATCGGAGAGGGTAATCAAGATTCGAGTACGCGCATCGACCTCGTTGAGCAGCTGACTGAGATGACGAATGGCGAAACCCATACGGGTATAGTCCTGCGGTTCAATACCACTGATACGCGCCTGCACCGTCTCATTGTAAGGCTCATCGAAACGTTTGATTCGAAACAGCTCGCAACGCTTGCGCGACATACCCGAAAAGCCGTAAATGGCGTAACGATCGCCGAGCGATTCAAGCGCCTCACTGAGCAGCAGTAGTGACTCACGCTCTGCATCGTTGATCCAGCCCTTGGTCGAGCCGCTCATATCGACCATTAACATCACCGCGATATTTCGATCGGCACGGTGCATGCGAGTAAAGAGTCGATCACTCATCTCACTGCCATCCTGCGCATCAGCGAGTGCCTCAACCAGCGCATCGATATCGACATCCTCGCCATCGACCTGTCGTTTGAGCAGCCGATCTTCATCGCGCATCGCCTCAAAGGTCTTACGTAACTGTTTGATCATGCCGCTGTATCGCGCCATCGTCTCGGCTACAAACTCATCCTCGACCGGCTTCACCTCACGCTCACGCACCGCACACCAGTTCTTTCGATAGTGTTGTCGCTTGTAGTCCCACTCGTGATAGATGAAGGCCCCCTCCTCGTGATAGGTTCCCTGCCACACTGCATCAGGATCGGCCTCCTCCTCACGATAGAAACCTGGATCGTATTCACCAGGACCGGCGGCAACCAGATACTCATCGGGAATCTCGCCCAGGTCGAGCATGATCGAACTGACCAGCGCCTTCACATCTTCGGGTGGTGCGACCGGATGATCATCAATCGTTAGCTCAAAGCTCTCCAGCTGATGTGACACTTGATCTTCGGGTAGCTCAATGTCGAAACGTTTCGGCTTCTCAGAGCAGTCTCGACCCTCCTCACCCTCTTCGCCCTCCTCCACCTCTCGTGAGATTTCACCGAGGCGTATGCGCAGTAGCGCTTTCTCACGTTCGATTCGCGCCGCAGCAACGGTGGCCACCTCTGCGGCATCGATCACTCCCTGATAGCAGACCGGTTGCAGCGGCGGTAGCGCATAACACTGTTCGACCAGTGCCACCGACTCGGCAACCGTCGCGTCAGCAACGGAGAGCAAATCGCGAATCCCCTGCCACTGCGGCGGCAGCTCCAGTTCACCCAATGCCGTTTTCAGCGCGACCATCTGACGTGCCACGCCAGGCAGCTCCCGCTCGATATAACTATCGAGCCGCAGTCGTTCAAGCGAGGCGAAGCAGGCGATGGCATGACCAAGATCGTCGTAGCCACTTAGCTGCTCGGTCAACGGTTGGCGGAAGGTGCCGAACCGTGTCTGCGCCCAGAGATAGACCGCCGTCGCCTTGAGCAGCTGATAGTTCTGCTCGGCTGTCACCATGCGTGAGGTCACATTAGGCAGGAACAGTGTTTCGCTATCGGTATAGGCCTCGACACCGCCCGGTTTGAGTTTGAGTCGGCGACCACTCAACCCCTGGATAAAGTGCAGCAGCACACTCTCATTCTGTTCCAGCAGCGCTCCAACTCGACGCTCACGGTGCCGTTCGACATAGGCCGCGCCCTGCTCGATCACTTCAATAGCTGCACGCAGCCCGGAGCTGTCGTAGGTATCGACCGCATCGAGCGCCCACGCCTCGATCACCTCACGATCCATCACATCGATCAGCGAGGCGACCTGCTCGAGAAACTGAAAGGCGATCTGAATATTGGTACTGGCGATTCGCCCGACCCAGTCGAGCAGAAAGCGCTGCTCTTCCTGGGGGAGCTGGGCGACGGCGTTGGCCGCCCCCTCGGGATGGATAAAGGTGAACTCCACCTCGAGCAGCTCGTTGAGCTGCTCGAGTATCGTCTCAACCGAGAGTGCGCTGTTCTGACTCACAATGACTCAATAGATGACGAAAAGTGGCATCAGAAAAGCGAGGCAGAGAGTTCGTTGACCGCGGCCAGCATCTCGGCATCATCGGTCAGTGCCTGTGCAATCGAACCCTCACAGGCGACCACCGGATCGATACCGGCAGCAATCAGCTTCGCCGCGTGCACCAGCAGACGGGTACTCGCCCCCTCCTCCAGACCGCTCCCTTTCAGGTTACGAGTCATGTGGGCGAACTTGACCAGCTGTGTTGCCAGCGCTGCATCGACCCCCGACTCCTTGACCACAATGCGCTGCTCCAGTTCGGAGTCTGGATAGTCGAATTCGAGCGCGACAAAGCGCTGGCGGGTACTCTGTTTTAGATCCTTGAGCACACTCTGATAACCGGGGTTGTATGAGATCGAGAGGGCGAAATTGCCATCGGCCTCAAGCTGTACACCAAGTTTCTCCATCGGCAATACACGACGATCATCGGCGAGCGGGTGGATCACCACCATCGTATCCTTACGTGCCTCGACGATCTCATCGAGATAGCAGATCGCACCCGCACGTACCGCGCGTGCCAACGGCCCATCGATCCAAGTGGTCTCACCGCCCTTGATCAGGTAACGACCTACCAGATCGGAGGCGGTCAAATCGTCGTGACAGGAGACGGTGATCAGCGGTCGCTGCAGACGCCACGCCATATACTCCATAAAGCGCGTCTTACCGCAGCCGGTTGGCCCCTTCAGCAGCACCGGCAGGTGGTTACGATAGGCGGCCTCGAAGACCTCTATCTCCTGCGCCACTGGCTCGTAGTAGGGCTCGTTTTCGATAAGGGTAAGGGTTGATTCCGTCTGCTGATCCGACACGTGCGCTATCCGCTTGAGTAAAGTGGCTCGATTAAACCCGTTTCACCACCTCATTAAAACCCGTCGGGCCAAGGGGTATAGGCTACAGGACGGCAGCGACGGCCAGTAGTCAGTCCTGCGAGCTCTGCTGCTTTGCCTGCGATTCCATCACATCGACCAACCGCTCGCCAAGGATGCAACTGATATTGAAATTGATCTTGGCCACGATGTTGGGGAAGTACTTCAGATCCTTGCCGATCTTCTCAAAGTCGAAGCGCAGCATGTGCAGATCACTCGCTGCGCGCACCCCGGCGGTGCGGGTCGTCTCGCGTACAAAGCCGATCTCACCAAACACCTCGCCCGGTTTGAGCTGTGCCACGCACTGCTCATCTCCACCGACACGCCGTAGCACCTCCGCTTCACCCGAGAGGATCAGATACATGCTGCGCCCGACATCGCCCTGGCGAATCACCATCTCGCCCTCGGTAAAGTCGTGCATCTCGGAGATCAGGATCGCCTTGCGGATCTGATACTCACTCATACCCTTGAACAGCGGGCTCCCCTGCAGCACCTCCTTTGAGGCCGAGAGACCGATAATCTGGTGCAGAGCCACCACGCGTACACGGGTCATGATGATCGGTGTGATCAGCAGATTGGCGAAGATCGAGAAGAGCATGGTCAACGCCGAGAGGGCACCAAACTGGGCGATCAGGGTGAAGTTGGAGAGCAGTAGCACACCGAAACCGAGCGAGAGCGCCAGGCTGGTGGTGACCACCGGGGTCGCCTCCATTTTCACCGTTTGGCGTACCGCCTCCTCGTAGTCGGAGGTGCGGCGACAGAGCTCGTTGTAACGCGAAAAGAGGTGAATGGTGCCATCGACCGCGATACCGATCGCAATCACCGCCACCATCGCGGTACCGGGATTGAGCGGGATATCGAACAGCCCCATCACACCAAACATCAACACGATCGGAATCATCGCCGGGATCAGTGCGATCACACCACCCATGAAGGAGGTGAACATCGTCGACATGATCAGGAAGATGGCGATCAGCAGCAGACCAAGCGATTTAACCTGCGCACTCATCAGCAGCTCGGCCGACTCATTGATCATCAGGTTCTCACCCACCACATAGGCCTTGATATCACCGCCGGCAATATCCTCCGCCACCGCCTCCAACTCCTTGATACTGCGGTTGAGCGTGGCCGAATCACTGACATTGTGGCGCACCACAATGTTGGTACGCCGGAAATCGTTGCTCACATAGCTACGTAGATCGTTACGGTGGAAGAAGAGCAGATATTGGGCCACCAATTCGCGTGTATTGGGTACTACCCGATACTCCTCGTCGCCGCGATGGAATTCTCTATTGACCAGACTCAGCTGATCGGCCAGAGAAACGCTTCGATCAAACACCCCCTGTTCCTCGATAAACTCCTGTATCTCTGTCAGACGGCGTAGATTTTTCGGCTCGAGAAAGGCGCGTTCATCCTTCGATTCAAGAGTGACGAAGAAGAGCTTGATACCGGAGAGGTCCTGCTGCACCCGATTTACATCCTGGATCAGTGGCCGATCGCTGTGGAAGTAGGTGAGCGGATCATTGGTCACGTGTAGCTGTGAGGCGTGGTAGATAAAGAAGGCACATAGCAGCGTGGTCAGTACCAGAATGGCACTGGAGAAACGCTGTTGGGAGAAACCAAACAGTCGTACCACCACACCCGGTAGACCACCGACTCGACCACTCTCATCGTTCACCGAACTACCGCGTGGTCCGATACGGTCGAGCAGCATCGGCACCATCAACACCGTGATCACACCGTTGGCGAGAATCGCTACTGCCGAGGCGATGGCGAAATCCTGGATCAAGCCAATACCGTTGAAAATGTTACTGACAAAACCGAGCGAGGTGGTGAGGATGGTCAACAGCAGCGGCACGCCCATATGGCGCATCATAAAACGTGTCGCCGCCCGTCGATCCCCTCGACTCTCTGACACACCCTGGAAGTAGGCCGCCATCATGTGGGTATCTTCGGTCGAACCGATAACCACCACCAGTGATGGGATCATTGCGCTAAGAATGTTGATCGGAATATCAGACCACCCCATCAGACCGAAGGCCCAGACCAGGCTCAATATCGAGGTGATCACCGGAATAATTGCCGCCATAAAACTGCGTAGCAGCAGTACGATGGTAACGATCAGCAGCCCCATTGAGAGCGGTGCCAGCAGCACCAGGTCATCGTAGAGACTCGCCTGCATCTCGGCATTGATACGTGGCGGTCCGACCTGGAACAACTCGTCAAACTCGCCCTTCCAATTGTTTACGATCTGCTCCAGCGCACCATTTACACGATGATCGAAGCCGCGCTCATCGGGCGGCGCCTTCACGCTCACCATCAGCGCCACCACTCGACCATCGTTGGAGAGATAGTTGCCGAGGATCAGCGGGTTATAGCTGGCATTCTCGTAGGCGCTGCGCGCATCCTCCTCACTCTCGGGCGCCTCGGCGATCAACAGACGCGAATCGATCGCCCCATCGCTGTCGCGAATCGAGCGCAGGGTGAAGAGATCCTCAACCCGTTCAACAAAATCGAGCGACTCCAGCGCACGGTGGAGACGTTCCAGCGAGGCGAGCTTTTCAGGCGTCCAGAGCTGTACATCACGCACATAGATCAGCGAACGGTTATCGGAGCCGAACTCCGCCGCCACCTGGTCATACATCATCTTCTTCGGATCGTTGGCCGCGATCAGACTGCTAAAGTCGGTTTCGACTCGCAGTTTTTGTAACCCCAATGCACTGACCGCTGTGACCAACACCAGAAATAGCAGTGATGCCATGCGGTAGTTAACACCGACCATCAGTAATCTGTTGAACACTCTGCGCTCCCTATCTACTCAACGGGTTCTGAACCCGGTTCGTTATTATTCTGTTCGCTCGCACTATTGCTCGTTTCATCTGTGGCAGCCGGCTGCGTCAGATCAGCACCGGGTAGATGACGATTCTCCAATACCCATGCGTCTTCAAAATGAGTCTCGGGTACATAGTCGATGGAGAAGATGCGGTGATCGATCTTGATCAATGAGCGATGCTGCTTGCGAAAGTTTTCCATCAGGATCATGTTCGAGCGCCACATCTTTCCATCAACCTGACGTATATCGTGGCGCGTCTCGCGCTTGAAGAGCCGTTCATGGCGATCGTAGTAGTCGATCCGTATCGGAAACAGATTCTCCTTACGGATAAAGAGTCGTCGCATACCGTATCCGGTCGCCAACGCGATCGCCTGCCCCTTCGGCGTCGCCTCCACCACGAAGTGTTCAATATCATCGATGACCAGATCATCCTCGCGCCGGTAGTGATAATCCTCAATCACCTCGGGGGTAAGATCACGCACAGTAAAGTCGGAACCGAGGAAGGTCGCACCACGACTATGTGCGGCACTCTCTTTGAGCTGCGCACCGTAGGCTGGCAGGTAAAGATCGTTCTCCACCTTTCCATCGGGGAACCGACGCAGGCGTAGCGCCACTCCGGCAATCTCGCGCGGGTAGTCGAATACCAGCAGATGGTTAAGCTGACCATCATCCTCGATGCGGGTAAATCGGCGCATCCGGCGCACATTGCGACTGCCGTTGGCATCAACCAGGATCATGCTCTGGCGTTCAAAGGTGTAGGGGAAGTGGTCGTGACGCTCACGGGCACCCTGCATGATCTCCGCCCCACTCGGCTCAGCCGCATAGAGCAGACCACTGCTGGTGAACACCAACAGCAGTAGCGCAAGCAGTGGCCGCACGCTCACGTGACGGCCACCCCGGCAGCCTGGCTGGTGTTAATCTGCGTCCGCAATGATCGCATTGGCGATCTCTCTACTCATAGCGGAGAAGACCCGACTCATCTGCGCCACCGTGCCCTCGTAATCCTCTTCGGAGAGCAGTACCGGGCTCTTATGGCTGGTGAAGCGAGTCTCGATCTCGCTACCGTCACCACTGATCAGACGCCACTGTGCGGTGATGGCGACCTGTCCATCGGCCTCACGTTCAAACGACATCACCTCTACATCGATACGCACATCGAGCCTTCCGCTCGGCTGCTGCGGCGCAATATAGAGGTGCGGTGTCTCGAGCATGATGGAGAGGTTTTTGGCCAGCACGCGGATCATATCCTTGCGCAGATTACCGCCCCATTGATGATGTTCGGCCATCGCCAGGCGATTACCGGAGTGGCGCGTCACCAGCTGCGGTCGATCGAGATATTGCGGCAGGCGCAGAGAACCCACCTGCAGCACCCGCTGTTTGTTAACCACCTCACTGGCTGCCTCAGCCGGTGCAGCATTGATCACGTAGTAGCGATGCGGCAGCGTCGATCCGCCGCAGCCAACCAGCGCTGCCAGCAACAGGCCCAACAGGCTATTTCTGTAGAAACTAGACATTGTTATCTCCCAGCGGATCACGGTGACTACTCCGTTCTCCCTTTACCAAACAGTACCGACTGCGGATCACGCTCCAGCAGGTCGACCAGGATACGAATCGAGCGTGCCATCTCTGCCAGCTCTTCGGCCATCTGATCGACACGATAAAGGGTCGGTGAACCCGGTTTGACCACGCCATCGACATGCTCAATCGTCACTTCAAGCTTCTTCATTGCATCGCGTGCAGCGACGATGGTCTGATCGAGATTGCCGACCATCGGCTCGGCGTGCTTATCGATCTTTTGCAACAAGCCACGCAGTATTTCCAGTGCGGTCTTGGCATCGGAAACCACACCGCCAACCTCATCGGAGTTGATCAACTTGTTCGCACCGGCCAGGGTCTGCTCCAGCTCACTGGCGATCGACTCAAGATCGAGCTGCTCGAACTTGACCAGAATACCCTTCACCGATGCGGCGATCTCATCGAACTCACCCGGCAGGGTTGGCAGCTCGGCCACCTTACCGCCCTCACCTGAGAGCTTGAGGGGTGAACCGGGGAACATGTCGAGCTCAACAAAGAGCTGGCCGGTCAGCAGACTGCCAGTCTGCAGTCGTGCCCGCAGGCCCCGTTCGACCAGTGTCTGCAACATCTGTATCGGCGTGGAGGCCTCACCACCACGCTCGATGACCCGTTCCGGTTCAATCTCAATGGTGACCGGAATGTGGAAGGTGGCGTCGTTAGTGTCGAACTCAAGTCGTACATCGATCACCGAGCCGACCTTGATTCCCTTGAACTCAACTGGCGCACCGATTGCCAGCCCACGCACCGAGCGGTCGAAGAAGAGCACAAAGCGCACCTTCTTCGTATAGGCATACTCCTCAATCTTGTCGAAACCACCAAAGAGGGTGAAGACCAGTCCGTCGAGCCCCTCCTCCATCACCTCGCCACCATCGGGTGTGTCGAAGGCGATGCCGCCATAGAGCAGTGACGTGAGTGATTCGGTTCGCACGCGGAAACCGGAGGCGTCGGCCGAAATATCGAGGCCACTCACATTCCAGAAGCGGGTATTGCCATGTATCAGCTTGTCGAAGGGGGCCTTGATAAAGGCGTGGATAAAGACGCTGCGTTTGTCGTTGGCCAGCTCGTAACCGAGCACCTCGCCCGCCTCGAGACCCTGGTAGTAGACCGGCGAGCCCTGGCCAATGGAGCCGAGCTTCTCGGTGACCAGCACCACCTTCTTGCCCTCATCTCCCTCGCGCACTACCGGTGGATTCTCTAGACCGATAAAGTGGCGTCGGTCGGCACCGCGTCCCGGCTCGATCTCTATGTAGGCACCAGAGACCAGGGTACCGAGCCCGGAGACACCGCGCATATCGAGACGTGGCCGCACCACCCAGAAGCGGGTATCACGTTTCAGGAATGAGGCCGCCTCCTTGGAAAGATTGGCGGTGAGTGTCACTTGAGAGAAGTCGTCACTAAACTGCAGCGACTCGACCAGACCGATCTGCACATTTTTATATTTGATCAGCGTCTTGCCCGGCTCGATTCCCTCAGCCGTCTCAAAGGAGATGGTGATCTGTGGTCCCTGATCGGTGAGTGTCTTCACCACCAGCCAGCCGCCGATCAGCGCCGCAATCAACGGCACCAACCAGACCACCGAGAGACCCGTACGCTGTTTTATCTTTGGGCTGGGCGCGCCCTGCGCTCCTTCGCGCTCGCTACTCAAGCTCTTTTCTCCCACTTCGCTCATCACTATCCCATATCAGTCGTGGATCGAAACTCTGCGCCGCCACAATCGTCACCACCACCACCGCTGCAAAAAAGTTCACCCCGACCTCGGGGCTGATGGTCGAAAGTGCGTCGAGATCGACCAGTGCCGCCAGTACCGCCACCAGAAAGACATCGACCATCGACCAGCTGCCAACCGCCTCGGTAAGACGGTAGAGCGTAGTGCGATCCCGCAGTCGCCACAGCGAACCGCGCTGCACCGTCACCAGCAGTAACGTAAGCACGATCAGTTTCAATCCAGGCACTACTATACTGGCAAAAAAGACCAGTAGCGCGAGCGGCCACATACCACTCTCGATCAGCTTCACCACACCACCCAGAATCGTACTCGAATCACTGCTGCCGAGCTGAGTAATGGTCATCACCGGGTAGACATTAGCCGGAATAAACAGAATGGTTGCAGTCGCAATCAGCGCCCAGGTACGCGCCACACTCTCACGCTTACGACTATGGAGCTGGCTGCCGCAGCGCTGACAATGCTCATGATGCTCATCCTCTGCCGGCCCTTCACTCAGCAGCCCGCAGATATGGCAGTGCAATAGCCCATGCTCACTGGCGCTGCC
Source organism: Solemya pervernicosa gill symbiont (assembly GCF_002020875.1). Lineage (NCBI taxonomy): Bacteria > Pseudomonadati > Pseudomonadota > Gammaproteobacteria > Solemya pervernicosa gill symbiont. Next base: position 60,269 of record NZ_MPRL01000004.1, read on the forward strand.
GCTCAACACTCGTTCTCCCACATCGTGACCGACCAGCGGCCAGATCACCGACTCATCGTGGATATAACGTGCCATAGTCGTCACCAGCAGCAGCGCGGCAAAGGCGTAGAGCGCTACACCGGGAATCACCGTTGCCATATCGAGCAGCTTCACAAACGAGACCAACACGCCGAGCATGAAGACACCGAGCAGACTCCAGGGCGCCACAACACGAACCACCCGATAGACCTGCGACATCCACGGTGGCCGATACCCGAGTCGAATCGGCAATAGAATGTAGACCATGCCGCCGATAGTCATCAGCGGGAAGAGCACACTGGTAAGAAAGACCAGCACCCCCAGCCCCTCCATCCCGGCGCTGAAAAACTTAAAAGAGGCGGAGGCAAGTAGCATCTGCTCTCCACGACCACCAAATTCGAGGGAGAGGAAAGGGAACAGGTTGGCGATTAGAAACAGCAGCAGTGCCGCAAGCTGTAGCGCCAGCATCTTGTCGAGACCGTTTGGAATATGGCGATAGAGCTCGGCACCACAGCGGGTGCAGTGGGCGCGACCGTGGTGCGGCACCTCACAGATCTCATGCAGGAGATCGCACTCATGACAGGCGACCAGACCGGATTTTAGATTTTCGTTATGCACACTGTCACTACAAGCCGTGGAATTTTTTGATTATTGTTCTCAGTTCGCTCTAAAACCTAACGGAGCGACCGGCACTCTGCAACACCTGAGCGAGAATCATACCCCACCCCAGCGGAGATGCTGCAACGCACCTTATATATATGCACCAGCACAACCCTGCCGAAGTAGCTACCCCACCCAAAGAGCGGGAATAACCACGCGCCAAAGTTGGTTAATAATCAATACCCTAGTAGCGCGTAGCTATATAGCCAATCTATTTCTCTATTGGAAAATTCGATACCTCTTTTCATCTCAGAAGCTGGCACCCCATGTAGAGACGGAGTATCGTTCACGGTTCGTGATTCTGGGGATCAGCGTGTCTTTTCACCAACGGACCGCAGATTCCCGGCGCAGTGTCTTTAGGTCAACAGATCTACCTGGCACTGCATCCAATCATTTTCAAATCATCCGGAACGGAGGAATACCATGTCGGAGGTCATCGCAACCAACCAGACCATACTGGTCGTGGGTGGCGGTATCAGCGGCCTGACGGCGGCCCTTGAAGCGGCCGAGTGCGGCAAGCAGGTTATCCTGCTAGAGAAAAAGCCCACCGTCGGCGGTCGTGTCAGCCAGCTATACAAATACTTCCCTAAACTCTGCTACCCCACCTGTGGTGTGGAGATTCAGCTGCGTCGCCTCAAGGCGAACAAGAATCTTCGTCTCATCACCATGGCGGACGTAGAGTCAGTAGCAGGGGAAGCAGGTAACTACACTGTTACCGTCAAGGTCGCCCCACGCTACGTCAACGAAAACTGCACTGCCTGTGGCGCCTGTGGCGACGCGGTCGAGGCAGAGTTCGACGACGATCACAACTACGGCATGAAGAAGCGTAAGGGTGCTTACCTCACCCATAACCACGCCTATCCTCAGCGCTATACACTCGACCCTGCCATCATCGGTACCGATGATGGCAACAAGGCCAAAGAGGCGTGTAAGTACGACGCCGTTGACCTTGAGATGCGGGAAGAGAGCCTTGAGCTGAACGTCGGAGCAGTCATCTGGGCAACCGGATGGAAGCCATACGATGCGAACAAGATCCAGCCCTACGGCTACGATCGTTTCGAGAACGTTATCACCAACGTTGAGCTCGAGCGCATGATGGTTCCTGAAGGCCCGACTGGCGGCAAGATCCTGCGTCCTTCAGATGGTGCCGAGGCGAAGAAAATCGCCTTTATCCAGTGCGCCGGTTCTCGTGACCACAACCACCTCAAGCACTGCTCGCGCATCTGCTGCATGGCCTCTCTAAAGCAGACCACCTACGTGGCCGAGCAGCAGAATGATGCCAAGTCGACCATCTACTACATCGACATCCGCGCCATTGACCGTCTCGACGACTTCCATCGTGCGGTTAAGGACGATGAGAACGTCAGCTTCGTCAAATCCAAGGTTGCCAACATTGTTCGCAACAAGGAGAACGACAATCTGAAGCTGCGCGGTGTAGACACCGAGGGTTACCACCGCTACGAGACCGAGCACGATCTCGTGGTACTGGCGACCGGTATGGAATCGACTGTCCCTGAGGGAATCTTCCCTGTAGAGACCAAGATCAACGAACACGGTTTCCTTGAGCTTGACGAGGCCAACGGTGGCATCTTCGGCGCAGGTTGCTCTTCGGATGCACTTGACGTCAACCGTGCCGCCCAGAACGCCACAGCCGCTGCGCTGCGTGCGATTCAGGTCGTCAACAAAGCTGCTGGAACGGAGGGTTAAACAGTGTCTGATATGAAGATCGGAGCATATATCTGTCAGGGCTGTGAGCTGGGCGATCGCCTGGACTCTGGCCAGCTGGCAACCACCGCCACGCGCGATGGTAAGGCGGCACTCGCCAAGGAGCATCCCTTCCTCTGTAATGCAGAGGGCGTAGCGATGATCCAGAACGACATCGACAATGAGGGTGTTAACCACCTTGTTATCGGTGCCTGTTCACGTCGTGCCAAGACTGAAGCATTCAACTTTGAAAACGTCACCATCTCTCGTGCTAACCTGCGTGAGGGTGTCATCTGGGTTCGTCCCGATACCGACGAGGCTCGTGAGCTGACTCAGGAGATGGCCGACGACTACATTCGCATGGCCTGTGCCGAGTCGAAGAGCATGAAGATCCCTGCAGCCAGCGGTGAGCAAGAGCTGACCCGCGAGCTGCTGGTTGTCGGTGGCGGAATTTCCGGCATGACCGCAGCCATCGAAGCATCGAAGGCTGGCTACAAGGTCGACCTGATCGAGAAAAGTGGCGCACTCGGTGGTGTCGCTGGCCAGCTGGTCAAGCGCGTTCCTGCCAAGGCCCCTTATAATGAAATGGCCGATACCGGTATCGCAGAGATGGCCGCCGCCATTGAGGCAGACGGCAACATCAGCGTTCACCTCAACAGCAGCGTTACCAAAACCTCGGGTGCACCGGGTCGTTTTGAGGTTGAGGTTTCAACCGAGAGCGGCGCGACCAACACCGTTACCACCGGCTCTATCATCCAGGCGACCGGCTTCAATACCTATGACATCAACAAGCTCCCTGAACTTGGTGGTGGCCAGAGCCCCGACGTTGTCGATCAGCTCACCTTTGAGAAGCTGGTTAAAGAGGCCAACGGTGGCGCTATCAAGCGTCCTTCCGACGGCAAAGAGATCAGCAACGCTGTCTTTGTACAGTGTGCCGGTCAGCGCAGCGAGAAAGAGGGTCACCTCCCTTACTGTTCTGGTCACTGCTGTCTGACCTCGATCAAACAGGCTCGTTACGCCAAAGAGGCGGGTGCCGATGCAACCGTTATCTTCACCGATCTGCGCACCCCGGGTGCCGGTGGTGAGGACTTCTACCGCGGCGGTCAGGAGGCAGGTGTCTCCTTCTCCAAGGGCGAGGTCTCTGAAGTTGTTTCAGCAGGCGGCGGTCTTGAGGTTAAGTACAAGGATATGATCCTCAATGAGGATTGCACCATCGGTGCCGATATCGTTGTCCTGGCTACCGGCATGGTGCCTAACAATGGACCTGATCCGTATCTGGCACAGGACCTGAAGGCGGCTGAAGAGGCTGAAGATGAGTCACTGGTTGCCGAGCTACAGGCGAAGGTTGAGGTTGCTCCACCTTCGGTTCTGAACCTCGACTACCGTCAGGGTACTGACCTGCCGCACCTCAAGCACGGTTTCTCTGATTCGCACTTTATCTGCTTCCCTTACGAGACCCGTCGTACCGGCATCTATGCTGCCGGTCCTGTACGTCGTCCAATGGATATGCAGCAGGCGCAGGAAGATGCTACCGGTGCCGCACTGAAGGCGATTCAGGCCTGCGAGAACGCCTCACAGGGTCGCGCAGCGCACCCTCGCTCTGGTGACCTCAGCTTCCCAACCTTCCGTATCGAAGGTTGTACCCAGTGTAAGCGCTGTACCGTTGAGTGCCCCTTCGGCGCCATCAACGAGGACGAGAAGGGCTACCCGCAGTACAACGAGTCACGCTGCCGCCGTTGCGGTACCTGCATGGGTGCCTGCCCGGTTCGCGTTATCTCCTTCGAGAACTACTCGGTCGAGACCGTCGGTCAGCAGCTCAAGAACGTTGATATGCCTGACGAGTTCGACGAGAAGCCACGTATCCTGGTCCTCGCCTGTGAGAACGATGCCTACCCAGCACTGGACATGGCCGCAATGAACCGTACCGAGTACAGCTCATTTGCCCGTGTTATCCCGGTTCGCTGCCTCGGCTCGGTCAACACCATCTGGGTGACCGACGCACTCAACAGCGGCTACGACGGCATCATGCTGATGGGTTGTCAGAAGGGCGACAACTATCAGTGTCACTTCGTTAAGGGTTCTGAGATGGCTCACTATCGTATGAGCAAGATCGACGACACACTCCAGTCGCTCAACCTGGAGCAGGAGCGTGTTGCCACCTACGAAGTATCGATCACCGATACCCAGCGCATCCCTCAGTTGATCAACGAGATGGAAGAGACCATCGAGAAGATCGGCATGAGCCCGTTCAAGTTCTAAAGGAGAGAGATCATGAGTGACATGAATACCGCGATGGTAGAGAAATATCGCAGCTCCTTCCTCAAAGAAGTTGAGGCGAATGTCGAGGAAGGTGACTGGGTCAAGATGTGCATGCAGTGCGGCGTCTGCTCGGGCTCATGCCCGATGGAGAACAACTGGGAGCATCCGCCCCAGGAGCTCTTCATGATGATCCGCGCCAACAAGCGTGAAGAGGTGCTTTCTAGCTCCTCCATGTGGATGTGTACATCCTGTTACAACTGTATCGCTCGCTGCCCACGCGGCCTGCCGATCACCCACATCATGCACGGCCTGGCACACTACGGTAAGCGTCTCGGCCTCGCTCCCAAGGAGCAACCGACCGTTAAGTTCTCCCAGCTCTTCTGGGACAACCTGACCAAGACAGGACGCGTCAACGAGCTCAAGCTCGGCCTATCCCTCTATTTCATGAACGGCTTTGGTGAAGGTATCAAGACCGCTCTGAAGATGAAGGATGTTGGTCTTGGCATGATGAAGACAGGCCGTCTGAACCCATTCGAAATCTTTGGTGGCCACAGCTGCAAGGGCGCCAGCGACATCAAGAAGATGCTCGCCAAGGCCAAAGAGATCGAAGAGAGTAACACTGCCGAGTTCAAAGGCTGAGGAGAGATAGAAAATGGCTAAATACGAATATTCCTTCTACCCGGGCTGTTCATCACAGTCCAAGGCCTCCTCGGTCAACTACCAGAAGTCTACCCAGACCATCTGTGAGGAGCTCGACATCCAGCTCAACGACATTCCAGACTGGAACTGTTGTGGTGCTTCAATCGGTTACGGCGGTGGTGGTGAGCTGCCCCGTATCAGCCTCTCAGCGCGTAACATCGCACAGTCTCAGCAGGCCCACGGCCAGCAGGACATCGTTGCGACCTGTGCCGCTTGCTGGCTGGCTACCCGCGAGGCTAAAGAGCGCATCGAGGATAGCGAGAAGGTACGCACGGGCGTCAACGCTGCCCTCGGCGAGATCGGTATCGAAATCGCTACCGAGATGCCTAAGACCCGCCACATGGTTGAAGTGCTGATCGAAGACGTTGGCTATAACGAGATCGCTGAGAAGGTTAAACGCCCTCTCGAGGGCCTCAAGATCGCCGGATACGTCGGCTGTCAGACCAACCGTCCGTTCGGTATCGATGGTGAGTCTTACGAGAATCCCAAGTATCTCGATAAGATGATCGAAACCGTTGGTGCAGACGCCGTAGTCAACTACGACAAGAAGGTCTCTTGCTGTGGTGGCGCGCTGATGTTCTCAGAGCCTCAGAAGTCACAGGCACTGGTCAAGGACATCATCGAGTCGGCCTACGATGGCGGTGCTGACATGATCGTCACCCCCTGCCCCGTCTGCCAGATGAACGTTGAGGTCTACCAGGGTCAGATCAACAAGGACCACGGCACCAACTTCAACATCCCGGTCGTCTACTACTCCACCCTGATGTCAGTCGCCTTCGGCCGCAACGCCAAGGATGCTGCTCTCGATGGACAGATGATCCGCGCCAAGCAGCTGGAAGATATTGCCAACAAGTAACAGCGGCACTATCTAGCAGCACAAAAAAGCCCCTCCTCGGAGGGGCTTTTTTATTTGGGCCATTAGTAGGTTCTCGTGTGTAAAAGTTAATGCCCGCAAGGTGACTTCCCGTGTTATCCGATGGACATGAAACCACTTTGCAGAAATATGTACACTAACGTAGCACGCTCAGCCCCCCGTGATCGCCATCGTCTGGCGTCTACCCGTACCATCACCGCTTAGTTTTTTCATTCCAACCACCCCATGGGTCGACACCTTTTGCAGGGCGCCGCACTACCCGCTGATCTCGTTCAGCTGCTTTTTTTGCACGCTTCTCTTGCAACCGCACAGCATCTTCCAAACTTAGCTCTTTAGGCTCACCCGGTGATTGGCCTTCTGGAATAACCCGCTCCCTTGGGGGCAGCAAAAACTGTTCAGAAGACGCTCTAGGTAAGTTTTTATAATCATACAAATAGAAGGCTTCTACTTTTTCACGCGCCCAATCCGTTTTTTTCAGAAACTTCACACTGGACTCAATACTTGGATTTGTCTTAAAACAGTTGATATTTAAATAGGCAAAGAGAATCTCAAAACCGTACTGATCAATTATCTCAGTCAATACACTTTTCAAACCAACCCCGTGCAGGGGGTTACTCTTGTAATTGATCTCATTACTCATAGGAATATCAGCTCAATGGGTGTTAAATAGTGGCATTATACTCCCAATAGAACAGGTAAAATGCAGCATTACCCGTTCATGGCATAGCACGAGAACAACAGAACGAACTAATGTGAACCACCAACATCCCCCATGGGCTTATTGTTAGGCATTAACTGACAAACCTTCGTATGCGCCACATTCCGGCATCCATCCCTCAATATTAAGATTGTTCCTATAGCTTTCCTCAAGAGTGCTTATCGTACTTTCTTCTGGTTTGTGCGTTAAAACATCAGAGCCGATAATTTGTTTTGCCTGTTTATGAAACTCTCGAAACATAGTCCAGACCATCATCTCACCCATGCATCAGTTTTTGGGTCGGCCTTATTCTCAACTACGCAGCAAGCTTTATCTAACATAGGGAAATAATTTATCACCCACTGCTTATTGAGTTTCTTTAACAGCCTTATATTTAACAACTCAAAACACTTCTTCCAACTCAATTCACTCAATTACTTGTTTATCCGAGATGTCTGCAAAGCCGCTACATATGGCCAAATAAAAAAGCCCCTCAATGAGGGGCTCTTTCTATCTAACCGAGTAACGGCACCGTTACATCAAAGCGCGTATATATCTGAGATGCTGGTACCAGCCAGACGATCAAAATAGCGCGCACGGTAATAGTGGCGCTTATGATCCGCATCGTCACTGAACGCTGCGCGGTCATGCAGTACATTATTACTCACAAGCCCCATCCCTGACTCCAAACGACCTCGGTAGATATAGGGTGAGTCACTATTCAGCAGCTCTTCGAGAAAGGCCAACGCCTCACGACTAACCTCGTCATCTGCCCACATGACATTATTGACACGGATTGTGTAGCGCATATGCAGATCACCCGATGGCATGATACTAAATACCGGCCCCGGCTCTTCTTGACGCGCCACAGTACCACCTTCATCGATTCGGGCCGGAATGGTCATCGCATTTGCCCCCATCAAGGCTCGGATATATTCAGGGTTCTTTTCACGCAGCAGAATATAGGCGATCTCATGATCCATTAGCGCGTTCTCACCGCCACTCGCAGCCTGTTGGGTAACGTGAAGGTTCAGCGCATGAATCTGTTTTGATGCCTGATTGTAATAACCATCGGTATGCCAGTTAATCGCACGATTACTGAAGGGGATGTAATCCTGTCGAACACCATCACCTCGAACCGTCAGCGAGGTAAGGCCAGACTCGTCAGCAAGCCAGTTTTTATTCAGATACTGCAACCCGAAACGACGCGCCATGGTCAACGGAATTTCAGGATCGGTATCGGTACCCGTGTTACTGACATAGAGCGCCATATTCGCTTTTTGGCAGCGAGAGAGCAGCGCCGCATGTTCACTCTCAGTGAGCTTGCGTGGATCATTGATTTCAACCAACAGATCACCCAACCCCTTGGGATAGCCCTCTAGCTTCTGATCACGCCAGCGTTGGTAGAGATCATCATTATCGAGACTAAAGGGAGTGGATGCGCTATCAAACTTCTTCTGCGTGCTGACCATATTGAACCTCTTGAGCTTTTCGCTAGTAACCGTACGGATGGAAAATGCCCTAGAAACTAAATGATCAGTCCAACCCAGTAATTGATCTAACGCAACAACATCTCGAATACAGAGACCCCTACCCTTTACGCACGCCCTGACTACTCACTAAGAAGGTCATTCGTCCCCTTTCTTGGTGGTACCAATAGGGGGATTATTTAACTATCACCTACTTTAATTATTGTCTTCAAAACGTTGCGACATTGCTCACTCTCATTCTACGCAGCCCATCACCTAAACCACTCCCTCTATAAATCACACTCTGTATAATGAACCACTCATTTTTTCTTACGCCCTACAAAAGGTTGGCGAAGCACAGGAACCACCTGGCACTCATCTCTTATGAAGATTAAAGTCAGTGAACTGATTGTTAGATATCTGGAGCGCCTCGGTATAGAGGTGATCTTTGGCATGCCGGGTGCGCACATCCTGCCTGTCTACGACGCTCTCTATACCTCTGATATCGAGAGTGTATTAGTTAAACACGAGCAGGGTGCGGCCTTCATGGCCGGCGGTTATGCACGGGACTCCGGCAAGGTCTCCGCCTGTATCGCCACTGCTGGCCCGGGTGCAACCAACCTGGTTACCGGCATCGCCAACGCCTATGCCGATAAGCAGCCCATTCTTGTGATTACTGGAGAGACGCCGACCCATATCTTTGGCAAGGGCGGGCTGCAGGAGAGTTCGGGCGAAGGCGGCAGCATCGATCAGGTCTCGCTATTTAAGGGCATCACCCGCTACAACCGCATTATCGAACGCACCGACTATCTGGCACAGGTACTGACCCAGGCAACCAAGCGACTGCTCTCACCCTGCCCTGGGCCGGTGCTACTCAGCTTTCCCTATAACGTGCAGAAGGAGCTGGTCAATGACTCTATTCTCGATCAGATCAAGTTTGACCGCCCTGCCCACACTGTCTACGAGGAGTCTCCGCAGGTCGATACACTAACCGACCTGATTGTGAGTGCAGACAACCCTGTCATCGTTGCCGGTTATGGTGCGATCAGTGCAAATGCTCACGATGAGATATCTCGACTTAGTGAACAGCTGAAAATCCCCGTCACTACCAGCCTCAAGGCGAAGGGCATTATCAGCGAGCAGTCTCCGCTCTCACTCGGCAGCCTCGGTGTCACTTCCAGTGGTCATGCGTATAAGTACATTACTGAGAAGGCAGACCTGATTGTAGTGCTGGGCGCTGGATTCAATGAACGCACCAGCTACCTCTGGGACGAAAAACTTCTCAAGGGGTGCAAGATCGCCCAGGTCGATAGCGACCAGGAGCAGCTAGAGAAGGTCTTTACTGCCGAGGTCGCGATCAATGGTGATATCAAGACCACCTTAACTGGCGTACTCAACAAACTTGCCCAGCGCGGCATCTACTGCGAGACCAGCGGCCTACGTGAGCAGAGCATCGTACAGCTCAAGGACTCCTCAGAGAAGAGCTACTCTGTCTTCCAATCAGGCTTCTCACTGGTTGAGCACTTCTTCTCCCAGCTCGAGTCGCATTTTCCGACGGATGCCGTGGTCTTTGATGACAACATCATCTTCGCGCAGAACTTCTTCAATGTGACCAGCGCCAACCGCTACTACCCCAACTCCGGCATCTCTTCACTCGGCCATGCGATCCCCGCTGCCATCGGAGCTAGCTTCTATCGAGAGGTGCCGATGTTCGCCATTCTTGGCGATGGTGGTTTCCAGATGTGCTGCATGGAGATCATGACAGCGGTGAACTACAACAAGCCGCTCAACATCGTGATGTTCAACAACGAGAGCATGGGACTGATTCGCAAGAATCAGCACCAGCAGTATGAACAGCGCTTTATCAATTGCGACTTTAACAATCCCGACTACGCCTACCTCGCTCGCTCCTTTGGTATTAACCATCAGCGAATTGAGCAGAACAGCGATATCGACGCACTGTTTAGCACCACCGATCTTCGCGGAACGATTAACCTGATCGAGATCGTGATCGACAAGAACGTCTTTCCCAACTACTCATCGAGACGTTAACGGCTTTGCATCATGGGTGAACTCGACCTCAGTGCACTGCGCACACTCTCTGTGCAGTTTGAATCCGTCACCGTACTCAGTCACGCACTGGCTCTGGCTGAGTCGATCAAACTCACCCAGACAGAATCAATCTCAGCAACGATAGAGGCATTATCTTCGTCACTCGAACCACTCGAAGCTGCCATCTGGGACACAACACCTAACGACACATTAATAGCTAGCTACCATAAGCTATTTCAGCTACTCGAACAGCTCATTGCAATTCGGGGTGACGACCATCGCCACCACTTTGTTATCACCATTCCCGTCGCTGATCGACCACAACACCTGCGCAACTGCCTGGGGAGTATTCATGCCCTCTGTAGCCTCTATCACTACGGCGGCAAACATGAGGGGCATTACAACAAGCTCACAGTCGTCATTGCCGATGACAGTCGCGAGCAGGACTCGATTGATGAGCATCAAAAGATTGCCGAACAGTATAACCAGCTAGGCATTACAACGATCTATTTCGGACAGACTGAGCAGCAATCAACGCTTGCAAATATGTCAGAACATGAGCGTGTCGCTCTGATCAATGTTGTCGGTGCCAACACACCCGACGCCTTCTTCCATAAGGGCGCCTCGATCACGCGGAACATCGCTTACCTGAAGCTTAATGAACTGGCGCTGCAACTGGAGAAACCGCTCTTCTACTTCATTGATAGCGATCAGGAGTTCAAGGTCACCGTTGAGCAGGCGGAGGGGGAGCGGCCACTCTATGCCATCAACTATCTCTATCAGCTAGATCGCATCTTTAGCGAAACCGATGCCACCATCCTCACCGGCAAGGTGGTCGGTGATCCGCCCGTTTCACCCTCAGTGATGGCCGGTAATTTTCTCGAGGATCTAATCGCCTCACTCCATCAACTCTCAATACGGAATCCTTCAGATAGCTGCACCTTCCATGATGAGCTACAGCGGGCCGATGATGCTGCCTATCATGACATGGCTGACCTGTTCGGCTTTAAACCTGCGGCCGATAGCTACCGCTACTACTGCACTCTGAAGGGTGAGCACGACCACAGCGACTGCCTTAACGACTTCAGTGACAAGCTCAACCGCTTCTTCGATGGTGAGCACCCAACACGCAAAAGTCTCTACGAGTTCGAACCACTGTTTGAAAGCATCAAACCTGCCAGAACAATCTATACCGGCAACTACATCTTCAAGCCACAGGCATTAGAGTGGTTTATCCCCTTTGCCACGCTTAAGCTGCGCATGGCAGGCCCCACACTTGGACGCATGCTCAAGGCCTCAATCGACACTCAATTCGTCTCAGCCAATCTACCGATGCTGCACAAACGCACAGTAGATGAATTGGGTGAGTCTGAGTTTCGCCCCGGCATTGATCGCAACGATCAGCGCGTCGACCTGTCTGCTGAATTTGAACGGCAGTTCTTCGGTGACGTAATGCTCTTCACTATGGAGGCTCTTTGCAAGCAGGGCTTTCCAGACACGCCCGTATTGCCCAAGATAATTGGTGAGCAGATAGAACAGACTGGCGCCCATATGCAGTCGCTATACACCACAAAACATCAACAAATCATTCATCGTATTGAACAGCTAAAGGCGCTTACACACGATCCAGCCCACTGGTGGAACGACCAGCCCAACACAGCCACGCTGAGCAACATGACGCGATTCATCGACAATATCGATCATAACTTCGGAACTAACGCCGAAGGTTATCGATTAATTAACGACACCCGCCATCTTCACCAACGTTACAAAGAGATTCAGATAGCGCTGAGCGGCTATGAGTGGGACAGAATCAGCTGGCGCTCCGCACTCGAAGGGCTTGCTAGCACATGAATATCTTTGTGCTCAATACAGGCCGCTGTGGCTCGACCACCTTCATTAAGGCATGCGGCCACATCAGAAACTACAGCTCTGACCACGAGTCCCGTTCACAGCTGATCGGAGATCAACGCCTCGCCTATAGTGACAACCATATTGAAGCCGACAATCGCCTCTCATGGATTCTGGGCCGACTCGATAAACGCTATGGTGATGAGGCCTTCTATGTCCACCTGAGCCGTAATATCGATGCGACAGCTTCCAGCTTCGCCAAACGAGAGAGCTACGGCATTATGAAGGCGTATCGCGAAGGAGTCCTGCTTGAAGGGAGAAACGAACAGCAATCGCACGATATTGCACACGACTACATCGAGACCATTGAGAGCAATATCGAGCTTTTCCTCAAGGACAAATCAAAACGCATGGCATTTAGACTCGAGAACGCCAAAGAGGATTTCAAAACGTTCTGGGAGCGTATCGGCGCAGAAGGGAATCTCGATGCGGCGCTGGCCGAGTGGGATATCAGCCATAACGCTTCAGGTGAATAACTACTTCCTGATCACCACCACCGAACAGCCGCGTTCGGTTTTCAGGTAACGATGTTCCAGCTTTGGATAGAGCCGTTTCCACATCTCAATTATCTCCAGCTCATCCTCTCGCGCCGCATCATCCATATAGATAACACAACCGTCGGCCAGCTTGTCGTAGAGCAGCGGTAACGCGGGAAAACGTGAATAGCGCTGAATAAAGCCTGGCGGACCATCGATCACCAACATATCGATCGCGGCATCTGGAATCCCATCCTGGGCATACCACTGATAGAGATCACCGTTAACCTCGGTTCCTTCAAGCGGCGCATAGACCACATCAGCAAAATCGGTCAACTCATAGCGGTCGATCTCGGCACGACTCTTTGCCGCATACTCCTCACCATTCTCCAGACTGAAAAGATGCCCCGCTCCGTTTAACTGACAGCAGCGTGCCAGCATCAGTGAGGTGAGGCCGCTACTGCACTCAAAGATAACCTGCGGTTTTTCGGCCAGTGCGTGGTTGACGATCAACTGCAGAAAATCGGGTGCCGCCGACCACGACTTGGTAAAGGGCATACCCTTGCGAAGATCGAGACGGTCGCGCAGTGAGTTGTAGGCCTCAAGCTGGGCGAAGAGGTTGTCACGCTCACGCTCGATCTTCTCATCAAGCTCGGTGTGTACCTGCTCATTCTGCTGCTGCGCCTCTTCCAGGCGTCGTAACAGGTGCAGCAGGAGCAACAGCACCAGCATCAACAAGATGATTATCAACAGATCTATAGACATATATAAGCCCGAACCCAGACGAGATGCACTCTATTGTATCCGCGTCACAGTAGTAGAGGAATTAGACTTTAGCGTTACGCATAAAAAAGGCCGTCCAACTGGACGGCCTCTCATTGCGTAGAGCAATCGAGTAGTTAAAGCGTGTCCTTTTCCGCCTGCTCCTGCTTGGCGCGATGGATCTCAGCCTCAGCCTCGCGACGCAGCTCCCAGGTCTCTTTACGCTCTTCAGTTCGCTTGTCAGCAGCACCCTCTTTAAGCGGAATACTCTGCTCGCCAAACAGCACCTGCGCGAGGAACTTGAAGCCGAAGTGCATCAACGCAACATCATCCTCGTTGAGTCTCTTCATCTCTTCGTCACTGATATCAAACATAGTCGTAAACGAAGGCGCATTAACAAACTCACGGAATTTATCGTGGTTGTAACAGGCCATAAAGAAGAGCGAAAGGCTCTGTGGCGAAGGCTTTCCGATAGTTGGACCGGAAGAGAGCTTCTTCAACAGCAGCTGACGCCATGGGCGCGCCTCCTCATCAAAGACCTCAACACCCTGATCCTTGCGGTAGTCACCAATAGTGATCTTGCGATCCTCTCTGTGACCATGGCAGTGCTCCTCTTCAACCAGCACATAACCCGTACGGTCGGTGTACTCCTTCTCGTTACGCTTGGAGAGCAGACCAACCGGGTAGTAACGACAACTGGTGGGGCGATCTTCGTAGACGGTACAACCATCAACCTCGTCCATAAAGAGACAGACCGGTGCATCTTCCTGAGTGCGCATCTTGATACCGGGAACGCCGTGGCGATCAAACTCGAACGGTGCGGTATATTTCTTCAGAAACTCCTCAGAGCTCATGCCGAGTCGATTCTTTAGACGCACGATATCGTAGGGAGTCAGGGTGATATCGATCTGGCGGCAACAGGCATTCCAGCAATCAACACCCTTGTGGCATCTGAAACTTATTTCAGAATCAGGGCTGTATTCAACCGGAGCAACCGGGCTTGTATCAAATGGGGAATCTTCGATGAGACTCATAACTAGACCTCGAACAACTTGCGGAAATTCTATTAATACTCTTTTCGTCTGATAGCGGCGTTGTGCGGTACGCACTTCCTCGCCTGTCGAACTGATATGCCTCAGTCGCTGCGCTTCGTACGCCTTACTCTCAAACGAAAATCCTAATTACTAGCGATTTCCTTTAAACAAATGGCCGACCAGAAAGGTCCACCATGGAACGGAATCTGTGATTATAACCCCTCGGAGGGTCATAACTCTATGTTTCTATAACCCTTTCTTTTTAAAGGCATAGAAATAAAAAATCCGGGCACCTTTCGGTACCCGGACTTTTTCGTCATTTGCGACTCAAGTAATGCTTACTTGAACAGCTTAGACTTATCTACGAGATCAACGTGAGCGCGCTTGAAGCAGGTCCACTTACCAGTCTCTTTGTCATAGATAGAGTTAACGAAGCAGTGCCAGTTCTCTTCGTCGACAAAGTTCTTGTCTGCACGATAGTAGAAACCAGGGTAACGAGACTCCTGACGGAACTCGATGTGCTTCAGGTGAGCTTCTGCAGTCAGGATGCGGTGATAGTTCTCCCAAGCACGTAGCAGCTCGTGCAGGTCCTTAGCACGCAGCTTCTCAGAGTCTTCCTTCAGCATGTCCAGCTTCTCACCAGCAACCTTCATCATGTGCTCGTTGGTGGTGTAGTAGGTAGCAACACCAGCAACGTACTCATCCATGATCTTCTGCAGACGGAACTGCAGCATCTTAGGAGTGATGTAGTTAGGGTTAACGTCGATAGCGGTTGAGTAATCCTTGTGCTCAAGGAAGGTCTTAACCGGACGCAGAATCTCATTCACCAGATCCTCAGTAGAGGTGTCCAGCTCAGGAGTGAAGTCTGCATTGTCCAGGCAGTACTTGACCATTGCCTTGGCTGCCATACGGCCCTCGGCGTGTGAGCCAGAGGAGAACTTATGACCAGATGCGCCAACGCCGTCACCTGCGGTGAACAGACCCTTAACGGTGGTCATTCCACGGTAGCCCCAGTTCCAGCCTGAAGGCAGGTGGTCAGGAACGCCAGCCTCGGTCTCGTCGGTAGGCGCGCCTACGTCGGTAGGACCAGAGGTCCAGATGCCGCAGCAACCAGAGTGTGAACCGAGGAGGTAGGGTTCGGTAGGCATCAGCTCTGAGTTCTTCTTCTCAGGCTCGATGTTCTCACCAACCCAGATACCACACTGGCCAACACACATGTCGAGGAAGTCTTCCCATGCCTCTGCCTCAAGGTGCTTAACCTCACGAGGAGAGAGAGTCTCACGCAGGTTGCCCAGCGCGGTGACGGTGTCCATCCAGATAGGACCACGGCCTTCCTTCATCTCCTTGAGCATAAGGTGATTACGCAGACATGAAGCAGGAACAGCAGCCTGACCGTAAGGAGGATAGTCGTCGAGCATCTCCTTGTTGCGGGTCATGTAGGTCTCGCCGATAGCGTTGGTAGCCTGTGACTTAAACAGCAGGAACCATGCGCCAACAGGACCGTAACCGTCCTTAAAGCGGGTCGGTACGAAGCGGTTCTCCATCAGGGTCAGCTCAGCGCCTGCCTCAGCAGCCATTGAGTAGGTAGAACCAGCGTTCCATACAGGGTACCAGGCACGACCGGTGCCCTCACCAACTGAACGTGGGCGGAAGATGTTTACACAACCACCAGCGGCCAGCAGGATAGCCTTTGCCTTGAAGACGTATACCTTGTGCTCACGTACGGAGAAGCCAGCAGCGCCAGCGATACGGCTAGGATCGTTCTTGTCGTTAATCAGCTTAACGATGAAGACACGCTCCTGAATGCGGTCCATACCGAGTGCCTTCTTAGCAGCCTCAGCAACGATCCACTTGTATGACTCACCGTTGATCATGATCTGCCACTTACCAGAACGTACTGGCTTGCCGCCGTCCTTAAGTGAAGTCATACCCTTAGAACCGTCATGACGCTCACCGTTCTCGTCGGTCTTCCAGATTGGCAGACCCCACTCTTCGAACAGGTGAACCGACTCATCAACGTGACGACCGAGGTCGTACGCGAGGTCATCACGGGTGATACCCATCAGATCGTTAGAGACCATGCGAGCGTAGTCCGCAGGATCCTGCTCAGAACCGATGTAGGTGTTGATTGCTGAAAGACCCTGTGCAACCGCGCCAGAGCGGTCCATAGCTGCCTTATCGACCAGCTTGATGTTCAGGTTAGTGCCTTCAGCCCACTTCATGATTTCGTAAGCGGCGCCACAGTTAGCCATACCGCCACCAATCATTAGGACGTCTACTGTTTCTTCAACGACCTCAGGATTTCCAAATTCTGCCATTTCTAAATTCCTCTTGTAGATTTGTTCGACGCGGCTTACTTACAGATCAGCTCGCTGGGATCGCCAGCGCGGTAGCCATTCTGCTCGTTGTGATTGAAGAAGCCGGGCTCTTCGATCTTAGACATGTCAGCGTCAGCCTTGCCGCCGTAAGGATCGATAGAACCTTCAGGGGTCGT
This sequence comes from Solemya pervernicosa gill symbiont, assembly GCF_002020875.1. NCBI lineage: Bacteria > Pseudomonadati > Pseudomonadota > Gammaproteobacteria > Solemya pervernicosa gill symbiont. The sequence goes on from NZ_MPRL01000004.1 coordinate 77,378, forward strand.
ACGGATCGGGAACTTAAAGCGCTTCATGGTGCCGTTACGGAACTTGATGGTCCACATAATGGAATCAGAACCACGCAGTGGCTGTACTGAACCACCAAGAGGAACAACGTCAGCGTAGTGACGAGCTTCGATTGCCTGCTGTGGGCAAATCTTAACGCAGGAGTAGCACTCCCAGCACTGCTCAGGTTCCTGATTGAAAGACTTCATTGCGTGGCCGGTTTCAGAACCGTCCATATCGAGTTTCATCAGGTTGTGCGGGCAGATGTACATGCAAGCGGTCTTATCCTGACCCTTGCAGCCATCGCATTTATCGGTACGTACGAATGTAGGCATGTTTTATTCTCCGTTGAACTGCAGTTTTATACACCCATCTAACAGGCGGCCCCGAAAGATGGACTCTAGAGTCTTATAAAGACTTAAATTCTTGTGTGACCAATCACTGCTTCTGATCGCACCGCTGTGGCCATAACTTCAACCTTCAGCGCATCACCAAGCTGTTCAAGTTGCTGTCTGTCGTAAGGCGTAGACGCAATGACCCGGCTTGTGGAGGGTGTCTACCATAATGATTCAGGGGGGGAAATCCAAACAGTATTATCTTTAGCTGCCATAAGGCGGCTTTATTCTTACTCCTTTATATATGGAAGGGCGATAACTCCTTATTACCAAATGTATTTCTCGGTCCAGCCGTATACCCCATATGGGATATACGCATATTAGTATATTGTGATATTTTACAGCGATCATCATCTGTGGGGCGAACTATTCACAGCGATGCGTTATTTTCCTAGCAACAACTCAGGCAATCGAGACTCCCCTATGTCATCAACCACTCAGCAAGCTGTGGCCGAAGGCCGTACTGAGGTTAAAAACACCACCTGCTACATGTGCGCCTGTCGCTGCGGTATCCGTGTCCATCTGCGCGATGGACAGGTTCGTTACATCCAGGGCAATCCTGACCATCCTCTTAATAAGGGTGTGATCTGCGCCAAGGGTTCATCAGGCATCATGAAGCAGTACTCTCCAGCACGCCTGACCAAGCCACTTAAACGCAAGGCGGGCTCTGAACGCGGAGCGGGGGAGTTTGAAGAGATCAGCTGGGAAGAGGCCTTTAGCACCCTAGAAGAGCGCCTCGGCGATATCCGCGCCACCGACCCGAAGAAGTTTGCGCTATTTACCGGCCGCGACCAGATGCAGGCGCTCACTGGTCTATTCGCCAAGAACTTCGGTACTCCAAACTACGCCGCACACGGCGGTTTCTGCTCGGTCAACATGGCCGCTGGCATGATCTATACCATCGGCGGCTCCTTCTGGGAGTTTGGTGGACCCGATCTGGAGCGCTCCAAACTATTCGTGATGATCGGCACCGCCGAGGATCACCACTCCAACCCGATGAAGATTGAGCTTGCGAAGTTCAAACGTAACGGCGGCCGTTTTATCTCGATCAACCCGGTCCGAACCGGTTACTCGGCCATCGCCGATGAGTGGATTCCGATCAAACCCGGCACCGATGGCGCACTGCTGCTGGCACTCAACCACGAGATCATCAATCAGGGGCTCTACGATCGCGACTTCCTGATCCAGTACTCCAACTCCGCAGAGCTGGTCAACATGGATGAGAACTCGAGCGAATACGGTATGTTCGTTCGATTTGAGGTTCCACCCGAAGAGGGCTGTTTCGATCCACAGAACAAGCTGTGGTGGGATCGTGAACTTAATAAACCGATCTCGACCCACACCCCGGGTGCCGATCCCTATCTGCGTGGCGAGTTTAAGCTCTCCGATGGCACCCCGGTCAAACCTGCCTTTGAACTGCTAGCCGAGCGTGTAGAGCAGTACACACCGGAGTGGGCCGCCGATATCACCGGCATCCCTGCCGAGACAATCCGTCGCCTCGCCCACGAGATGGGTATCACCGCCCGTGATGAGAAGATCGAGCTGCCGATTGCCTGGACCGATGTGTGGGACAACGAGCACGACACCATCACCGGCAACCCTGTCAGCTTCCACGCCATGCGCGGACTGGCAGCACACTCTAACGGCTTCCAGACCATCCGTGCGATGTCGATCCTGATGTCGATCCTCGGCACGATCGATCGGCCCGGCGGCTTCCGTCACAAGGCGCCCTTCCCACGTCCGATCCCACCCTGCCCGAAGACCCCAACGGGTCCCGAGGCAGTTAAGCCCAACACCCCGCTTGATGGTATGCCGCTGGGCTGGCCCGCCGATCCGGACGATCTTTTTGTTGATGATAAGGGTGAGCCGGTACGACTCGACAAGGGTTTCTCCTGGGAGCACCCACTCTCGGTACACGGCCTGATGCACAACGCCATCACCAACGCCTGGCGCGGCGACCCCTACAAGGTCGACACCCTGATGCTGTTCATGGCCAACATGGCGTGGAACTCATCGATGAATACCGATGAAGTGCGCAAGATGCTCAACGACAAGGATGAGGATGGTGAGTACAAGATCCCCTTCTTGGTGGTGGCCGACGCCTTCCAGTCTGAGACGGTTGCCTTTGCCGATCTGGTGTTGCCCGATACCACCTACCTTGAGCGTCACGATGTGATGTCGATGCTTGATCGTCCGATTTCCGAATATGACGGACCAGTCGACTCGGTGCGTGTACCGGTAGTGCCGCCGATGGGCGACAGCAAACCGTTCCAGGAGGTGCTGATCGAACTCGGATCACGCCTCAAGCTGCCACCGTTTGTTAATGACGACGGCTCACGCAAGTATCGCGACTACCCCGATTTTGTCACCAATTTCGAAACCGCACCCGGTTCGGGCATCGGTTTCCTCAGCGGCTGGCGCGGCCAGTCGGGTGAGAAGAGCATGAAGGGTGAGGCCAATCCGAAGCAGTGGGAGATGTACGAGAAGAACAACTGCGTCTACCACCATCATCTGCCGAAGTCCTACCAGTACATGCGTAACTGGAACCAGGGCTATCTGCAGTGGGCACAGTCACACAGCCTGACCCGCTATGACGAGCCGATCAACATCCATATCTACTCCGAGGTGTTGCAGAAGTTCCGCCTTGCTGCACAGGGCAAGAGCCAGGGCAAACAGCCACCCGATCATCTGCGCAAACGCATCGAGACCCACTTCGATCCACTGCCGTTCTACTCGGAGCCGCTCGAGGCGCAGCTCTCGGATAAACATAAATATCCGCTTAACGCGATCACTCAGCGTCCGATGGCGATGTACCACTCGTGGGACAGCCAGAACGCCTGGCTGCGTCAGATCCACACCTACAATTTCCTCTACATCAACCCAGTGACGGCAAAATCTGCCGGTATTGAGGATGGTGGCTGGATGTGGGTCGAGTCGATGCACGGCAAGGTACGCTGCATGGCGCGCTACAGCGAGAGCACCGAGCCGGGCACCGTCTGGACCTGGAACGCTGTCGGCAAGGCGTCTGGCGCCTGGAATCTAGACGGCAAGGCCAACGAGTCAAAGCAGGGCTTCCTGATGAATCACCTGATCAGCGAGGAGCTGCCAAGCTGCGAGGCGGGTGCCAACATTTCCAACTCCGACCCGGTCACCGGGCAGGCAGGTTGGTACGATGTGCAGGTTCGTGTCTATCCCACCGATCCAGGTGAGAAGCAGGAGACCTTCCCACAGTACGCCACCATGCCTTCCGCACCCGGCACGCCGATGCGCCGCAAGATGCAAAACTATTTCGCCGGCCTGTTCCGCAAGGGAGAGTTCAAATGAGCCAGTTAGCCCTCGTTATCGACCTGAATGTCTGCGTCGGCTGCCACGCCTGTGTCACCAGCTGCAAACAGTGGAACACCTCCGGCGACGCCGGTCCGATGTTCGATGACAACCCTTATGATAAGGACCCGACCGGCACCTTCTTCAACCGTGTACAGACCTACGAAATCGGTCAGTTCCCACGCACCGAGACGCTGCACTTCCCGAAGAGCTGCCTCCACTGTGAGGATGCACCCTGTGTACCGGTCTGCCCGACCGGCGCCAGCTTCAAGCGCGAGGATGACGGCATCGTACTGGTCGACTACGACAAGTGCATCGGCTGTAAATACTGCTCCTGGGCCTGCCCCTACGGTGCGCGTGAGTTCGACAAGCACCAGAAGGTGATGAAGAAGTGCACCCTCTGTGTCGATCGTATCTACGACGAGTCACTGCCCGAGTCGATGCGCAAGCCCGCCTGCGTGCTCGCCTGCCCAACCTCGGCACGCCTCTTCGGCGATGTACACGACCCCGACTCCGAGGTCTCGGTCACCATTCGTGAACAGGGCGGCTACCAGCTGATGCCCGAATGGGGCACCAAGCCCTCCAACCACTACCTGCCACGGCGCAAGACCAAGATGCACATCCATGAGGATGAGCTGGTCCGTGCCGACAATCCGCTCAAGAAGGAGGACATCCGTCATGAGATCAGCGACGACGTCACCCTCGACGACTGGATGATGTAAATCAGGAGATCCGACAGATGCATCCCACATTTTCAGTAATCTTCCTCACCACCCTGATCGGTGTCGGCCAGGGCCTGTTCCTGGCGATTTTCACCGAACAGAGTTACTCAACCGTCAACCTGCTTCCGGCACAGGAGAGCAGCTTCTACGTCACCGGTAGCCTGCTCGCCCTCGCCTTCATGGTCGGCGGCCTGTTTGCCGCGGTCTTCCACCTCGGCAAACCGAGCTATTTCATCACCCGCGCCTGGCGTGGAGTCACGCAGTGGCGCACCTCCTGGCTGTCGCGTGAATTGATCGCCCTGCCGCTGGTGATGGGGCTGATGTTCCTCTACATGGTCTTCCACTACTTCGGCTGGGATGCCGACATCTTCGGTAGCGCAGAGACCAAGGGGCAGCTGACTCTGGTGATCGGCGGCCTCGGCAGCGCTGCTGTATTTATCCTGTTTGTCGCCACCGGCATGATCTACGCCAGCCTCAAGTTCCTGCAGGAGTGGAACTGCTCGCTGACGGTGTTCAACTACATCCTCTTCGGTGGCGCCTCCGGCTTCACCCTCGCCGCTGCCTACAGCGCCTTTGCTGCACCTGAGCTGGTCGCCTTCTACGCTAGCTGGGCGATGATCATCACCCTCGCCGCACTGGTCAGCCGCGCCATGAGCCTGTTCCGCAACGCACGTATCAAGTACAAGTCGACCCTGCAAACCGCCATCGGCGTACGCCACACCCAGATCCAGCAGAAGGCGATGGGCATGATGGGTGGCTCCTACAACACCCGCGAGTACTTCCACGGCAAGACCGCCATCTTCCTCAAGTCGATTAAGTGGATCTTCCTGGTACTGGTCTTCCCACTGCCACTGCTACTGCTCTGGCTCGGCATGGACGGCAATCCTCAGGCACTGGTACTCGCCTTCGCCATCCAGTACCTCGGCCTACTGTTTGAGCGTTGGTTCTTCTTCGCCCAGGCAAACCACCCACAGAACCTCTACTACCAGACGGTCTGATCCAAGACCTAATCGAAAAAGGCGCCCTTTGGCGCCTTTTTCGATTCTAGAAGAGAAGCTCAGTTAGCCAACAGACGATCAAGTTGAGCGATCACCATTCCCTGGCAACGATCAAGCTGGGACGCCAGTTCCGACTTAACCAGAACGTAATCGTTGCTAGACCACTCACTCAAAACACGTGGACTCTCAGTCTCAGTAGAACAATCAACCACTTCATATGGACCGCTAAAGCTGAAACCGCGCGCCTCCTTCCGTTTATAGACCTCAAGGAACAGCTTTAAACGGAAGAGCTCATCGTCACCCAACAGACTCTCATACACCAGCGCCGCACTTCCGCCACCAACAAGAATAGGATTCACAAAAACCTTCGACTTCCACTCAGGATTCGTTGCCACCGATTCATTGACAACATCTTTGACCCTAGAGACAAACCTGGTAGCCACTGGATTTCTTACATTATCGCGATCATCAACATCCGAAATAACCTCACCCCTGAGCTCATTCTTCGAAAAACCCTGGCCACCCACCTCTCCGCCAAGAGCAAGCGACAACACATTTACACCAACCTGCATAGCCACACTCTTCCCCGTTGAAGCCCTACTGATCAAGCGAACCTCTTGCGGCAGGTTTTTAACATACGACTGATCGGGAAGACTCCTCGTATATTCGACGCCAACAACCCCCGCCCGAACATTCTTAGATGGCGCAGAAGAGCACCCAATTAAGACAACAACAGAAACCACAAAACAAAATCGAAAAGCAAAACGCAACATCATTAACTTCCTCCATGTCAAAAAACACATTCCTTTTTCAAAATACTTATCCATCAACAACTAACAATCGTTGCCATGCACTACCTCCATCTTAGACATCCCCCAAACCGACAGACACTCCTATAGATAAATTCAAAGCATGGGAGGAACAGATGGAAAAATCAGATTGAGTGTCCACGGAAATGAAGGAAGTCCAATGTCTACCAATTGAAGCGTCCGATCCATTAGGGGATCTTCACCCCGCCCCTTTTACGTACGCGCTATTACGCACCATTTACTACAGATCCCCATCCTAATTTAGTTCCTTGTTGAGGCTCCCCCGGTTTAACGGATGAATTAATTAAGAGGCACACTTTGCCTCGTATCCTGCAGGACTTACATACCCCAAGTACGAGTGACGCCTGCGTCTGTTATAAAAGACTTCGATGTATTCAAACAGACTCTGCTTTGCTTCCTGTTTGGTTT